>CAZIJM010000001.1:0-30977 GCA_964539695.1 uncultured Methanomassiliicoccales archaeon
TGGAGGACACTGTGTCTCCGCAAGTCCTCGTTATGGCTGCAAGCGTCACTAGCAGCGGCCCTCCAACCGTGTTTGTTCAGCTCATGATGAACAGCATCCACACGATCATGCTGTCATGTAGGAATATGAACGATTGATCTTCCCGCAGTTCATTTTGGCCAACTCTTCACGGAACACCCTCATCCAGGACACGGAGTTCTTAGCGCAGATCATAGTGTGTATGCGAGAGTTGTTATTGGTGTGCGTCTTCGCCTTGGTGAGAGGGGGCGCCCTGTTCACTCTCTTGTCGGCGATGGAACCCGACGCCGACCGACCCAGCGATCGAAGATCTAGATGCTTCATATCGTTTATGTCGTCCCTGGACACGTTGATTTCGTTACCGATATAGTCGACCTCCGGGGGGGAGGGGGGGTCATCTCCAGGAAGTCGTTCAATGGGGATATGGGAATCGAGAGGCCACCTACTGTAGAGCATTGGGACGATCACGTTGGGATTAACCTACTCCAGGAAGTGCTTGACCTAGGGAAGTGGCATGGTGAACGTCTCCTCTGTGGGCACGAATAGCATGTCCACGTTACAGATTCTATCCAGGACCTCCCTCGAGGAGACGGCGCTCAGGTTCCCGTAGTGGCAGACCGCGATCTCATTCATTTCGAACAGGTATATCACGTTGGAGCTGCACTTGGCGCCCTGGACCGCATCGTGCCAGGTGTTGATCTTTTTCACCTTCAGGCCTCTGGCCTTGAAAACGTCTTCGCGCATGAGCACGTCGTCGTGCATCCTCCTGACGACATAGATCGCGTTGTGGTTGTAGTGGTTGTGGGTCATGAACAACGTCAGTGGTGACTACCTGGGGTTTGATGCCGATGGAGTGGCTGTCATGGGGGTTACAACCACGTTTATCTCCGAATCGTTGAACTCAGAGCAGGAATGCTCGTACCATCTCATCATTCTACCTATTACAACGGGTGTTCTCGTAATAAGCTCATCCTGGTTGTGGCACAGGACACAGGATACTGTGTCAGAGCCCCATTCGACACAACTGTCATATTTGGCTGAACGCATGCAGACACTCATGAAGAAGACTCTGGTCCTGGTCGTCGATAGGGATGACGACTTCGGCGTGAAGGGGAAGGTCAACACCCCCGTCATCGGTGTCCAGAACTGCTTGGATGCGGCCACGGCCTTCGGAATAGCGGACCCAGAGGATTCGGACCTCAACGCCCTGTTCGCCGCGGTCAGCGTTTGCCTAGAGATCCAAGAGGATGGCTACGAGGCTGACGTCGCCCTCATCTGCGGGGACGAGAAAGTGGGCCACCGTTCCGACCTGGCCCTGGTGGCCCAGCTGAAGGAGGTCCTTGATGAGATTGAACCCGACAGTGTCGTTTTGGTAGGCGATGGGGTGGAGGATGAGTATATATACCCGATCATATCATCTCGCGTTCGCGTGGACTCTGTCAGGAAAGTATACGTTCAGCAGGCGCCAGGGATCGAAGGGTCGTTCTACATTATCACTAAGATGCTCTCGGACCCCGGTAAGAGGAAGAGGTTCCTAGTCCCCCTGGGCTTCATCATAGTGCTGCTGTCCTTGTTCTTCATAATGCCTACGCTAGTGGTCTACACCGCAGATCACGACATAAACACTCTGGCTGGCATGTCCGGCAGCATAGCATTCTTCTTCATTGGCGTGGTCCTGATATTGTACGGCTACAACGTGGCGGAGAGGTACGAAGAGTTTAGGAGGAACCTAATGTCCTCCTTGGCGGGCGACACCACCCGCTTCATATTTCTGTGCATCTCGCTGAGCATTATCCTCTTGATGGCTGTCTGGAATTATATCGAGATGGGCAACTTATACATCCCTGGCCTGTTCCAAAAGGGGCTCTACTACGTAACGTCTATGGTCTGGCCGGTTGTCATTGCTATACTGGTTTATGTCGCGGGGACCCTCATCCAGGACTATCAGGTGTATAGGTCTATCAAGCTGAGCATGATCTTTGGGAGTGTCGGCCTAGTGAGCCTAGGTCTGGTGGCCATTGGGATCTTGGATATCGTCCTGTTCTTCATTGGTATGATTGGGATCACGGAGCTGGGCATCGCCGAGATTGTGTCCGGCGTGGTCCTCTCCATCTTGAGCTCGTTAGTAAAGGGCCGTATTAGGCCCGCTGAACAGCTCGAGGAGGTGCACACGGATGAATCCAGCTGAGTGGGAGCCGATATATCTTCGCATTTTGCAGGACATGGGGTATAATCGCCTGGAGGACGAGGCCTGCGTTAGGGTGCTCAAGGCCGTGACCCTCAACTCGAACCTGGTAGATGATAAGGAGGCAGCGTCATTCTTCAGCAACACGGCCACCGTGTTCGGGGACGCACCTTGCCTGGAGCGGGATATAGCGTCGATGCTGCCGAAAGGGACGCTGATCGCCTCCGGGTCTGTGGTGACGAGGCTGCACGCGGCTGGCATCCGCCCTGACGTGGTAGTTACCGACTTAGACGGTGACATAAAGCCCCAGCTGGAAGCTAGCCGTGCGGGCGCCCTCACTTTCATCCACGCCCATGGGGACAACCGGGACCTGGTCAGGGAGTTTGCTGGTAGGTTTGTCGGCCCGGTGGTTCTGACCACGCAGTCAGTTCCTGAGAGCACTGTCTCCAATTACGGTGGGTTCACCGACGGGGACCGGGCCGTGTGTATCGCGGAGGCTTTAGGTGTCAACAGGATCTTGCTGGAGGGATTTGACTACGACCATCCGAACTCCAAGGAAGGCTCTGACTCCACAGTCAAGCTCAGGAAGCTGGCCTGGGCTAGGGAGATTATTTCCAAGGTGGGCCGCAATGTTCAATTGATTAGTCCGAGCGAATGACCGTTCTCATTTATAGGAGAATTAACTATCGACTCCTGAGGGACTTTCGATGGAATTGGCGTATCAGATTTTAATAGTACTGACCGTCATTTACGTTCCTGTCTGGTTATGGGTTTGGAGGTACCCCGAGAAGGCCGAGAGGTATCACCTCTGCAAGTATGGTCCCTGCATCATTATCAAGACCAAGCTGGGGATGAGAACTATGGACTGTCTGGCCAGGTACACCAGGTTCTGGCGGGTTTTCGGGTTCTTCTCCAAGGTCATTTCTGTCGTCCTGTTCCTGCTGATGATGTACATGCTAGTCGTCGCTATACTGGCAGTACCGGCGAGAATGGCATCCGAGTCCTCCATCGGGATTGAGTACGCCTTGGCTATACCCGGCCTCAATCCTACGCTGCCGCTTATTTACGGAGTGATAGCACTGATAGTGGCCATGGTGGTCCACGAGCTTGGTCACGGGATCCAGGCCAGAGCGAACGGCGTCCACGTGGACTCCTCTGGCCTCCTGTATGGCATCGTCCCCCTAGGGGCGTTTGTGGAGCCCAATGAGGAGAACATGAAAAGTAAATCTCGTAGGGCCCAGATGGACATATATACCGCAGGAATCTCCGTGAACACGGTTACAGCTTTAGTGTGCTTTGCCCTGCTGGTCGCATGCTGCGGAACGCTTTCCAGTGACTATGAGGACAAGGCCAGCGTCTATTCCTTGGACACGGACTCTCCTGCGTATCTGGCCGGCATTCCCGTTTCGGCGATTATTACCGGGCTGTACGATGTCGACAATGGCTCCGTGGGGAAGCGCATAGAGGTCTCTACGTCTGTGAACGAGATAATAACGTCGCTGAACTCGTCTGCGGATCCGCTTAGTTACTACTACGTCGAGTATAAGTATCATGACGAGACATATGTTACAGGCACACCGATCCAGATGGGGGTCTACATAAGGTCTATAACCACCAATAACCTTGCGCAGTTCGCCAAGTTGGAGAACGGGGAGTTCCTTTATTCTATAAGGATCGACGGGGTGGAGATGGTGGTGACGTCCGTATCCCAGTTCAGGGAGATCATGTTCGCCACGGAGCCGGGGCAAACGATCACCGTCGGCATAGTCCAGCAGGTTGCTTACGGGGAGGGGGACCTTGAGGTGGTTTATGTCGATATCCCGCTAACCGACAACGGCGGCGTCGGGTTCCTGGGCATCTCAGTGTCGACCAGCGGCATGACCTTCATGACCCCGGGCATCATGCTGGACATGGCCACCAACCCGTTCTATGGGGCCGGCTCCGCGTACACGTACTTCACATCCATCTTCAGCTACCTGTCTGGGCCGTTTAACGGCATGGACCCAATTTCCAACGACGTCAAGTGGTGGTACAATGCCCCCTTGGGCGACGTGATGTGGTTCATCATCACCCTACTCTATTGGCTGTTCTGGCTGGACATACTATTGGCCATATCTAACGCCCTTCCGGCCTATCCATTCGACGGAGGATTCATATTTGTCGGAGGCGTCAACTGGCTATGCGAGAGGCTCGGCATCCGCGACGAGGATCGTCGCGACCGCGTAACAGACAGCATTTTCAGAAGCGTATCGACTGTGGTATTGTTCATGTTTGCCCTCGTAGTGTTGTCATTCGTAATGTGAGAGCGGTGGTGAGGTGAGAATAGTGATGGATGTCTACGAAATGAAGAATGGGAAGCCTGTGAAAACCGACTCGATCAAGGACGACGTTTGGATCAACCTGGTCAACCCCACTGCCGAAGAAATAGACATTGTCCAGGCCGCGCTGCAGATCGATAGGGAGGCTCTCACCGCCGCCTTGGACGACGAGGAGGGCTCCAGGACCGAGGTTTCTCAGAAGTACACACTCATCCTCATCGACGCCCCTGCTAGGGAATGGAGGAACAATCGGGAGGAGTTCACTACCTATCCGTTGTCCATCACTATCACGGACACCGCCATCGTGACCGTCTCTCTGCTGGAGATGTTCGTCTTGACCAACATCATATCAGGGAAGAACAAGAACATTAACGCTGTCAACGTCGCCAACCGCACCCGCTTCGTGCTGCAGATCCTATTCCGCGTGGCGATGAACTACCAAGCAGATTTGAAGTACATAGAGGTTAAAAGGATGGCTATCGAAGAGTCCATAAGGAAGGCCACTCGCAGGAACGACCTCTTTGAGCTCCACGAGCTAGAGTCCAACCTAGTTTACTTCAAGACCAGCCTTAGCGTGAACTCGTCAGTAGTGGACAGGCTGGGCAAACTATCCCGCTTCGTGTCTAGTACGGAGGACTGCGACCTCATGGACGATGTGATCATTGAGACCAACCAGGCCCTGGAGATGACCATGACCTACAGCCAGATCATCAAGGGTACTAGGCAGCTGGTGGAAGCCGATCTCAACAACTCCCTCTCTAACGTCATGAAATTCCTGACGTCCATCACGCTGATTATAGCTATACCTACCATGGTGGAGAGCTTCTACGGGATGAACGTGGACTTGCCGGGCCTGGATTACTCTTATACATATATCATCCTTCTTGGGGTGATGGTGGCCACATGCGCTGTCGCCATCTGGCGTTTGCAGAAGCGCGGCATGTGGCGTTGACGGAGTGAGCATCTTGTCGATTGAGAGTATTGTCGAAGCCATACGTAGCTATCCAGGGGTCACCCGGAAGCATGCCATCCACAAGATTTTGGACCTCCTGCCCACTGCGGAGTTTCCGCAGGTGGTGGCCGCGGAGGGTGAGGACGCAGCCGCAATCGACGTTGGGGACCAGTACGTCCTGTTCGCAGCGGATGGCATAATGGAATCTCTGGTGAACACGAACCCTTACTATGCCGGATACTTCGCAGTTCTAGTGAACGTCAACGACATCGCTGCCATGGGCGGGAGGCCACTGGGGATGGTAGACGTCATGTCCATCGTGCACGGTCATGTTTGCAGAGAGATCATCCGTGGCATGAAGGACGGGATTCGCAAATTTAACGTCCCCATAGTCGGTGGTCATGTGCATCCCGATTGCCACTATAACGCCATAGATATCTCTATTGTCGGCACCGTCGCCAAGGATGCGCTGTTAAGGAGCAGCACAGCTGAGCCGGAGGACGATATAGTGTTTGTAGTGGACATCGACGGGTTCTACCCCGATGATTTGTCATACGCGTTCGTCACTACTGTAAACAAGTCCGACGAGCTGGTGAGGGCCCAGATGGAGGCTGCTGCTGTTGTGGGCGAGAGGCATCTCGCGCACTCATGCAAGGACATGAGCAATCCTGGGAGCATAGGCACTCTGGGGATGATGCTCGAGTCCTCGTCCGTTGGAGCGCTTGTGGATGTGACGCGTATACCGAGGCCAGAGGGCGTGGACGATGTGAAGTGGTACCTCACATACCAGGGATGCGGGTTTTGCTTCGCATGCCCTCCCGATAACTCTCGGGAGATCATCGACATTTTCGCAGGGGTCGGATGCCGCGGGGCCGTCGTCGGCAAAGTGGACGATACACACCAGCTGAGGATCACTGACGGCGTCGGCACAGCTGTGCTGTTCGACTTCGAGAGGGAGATTATCACCGGCTGTAGGCCCAAGGAGCAGACCTCTTCGCATTGATCTTTGGGATCGCTGTTATCCATTCTCCATGACAGAGTAGGCCGCCGCTCTCTCAAAGAATTCAGAAACGTCTGGCCACAGGGGTTGACTCCATATCCCGACCCAAGTTGACCATTTTGCTTCTCGACTCTGCGCTCCCGTAAACGTTAGTAGTTCGAGGTAAGGCTGCTCCCGTCAGGACCTGACCCGGTTCCCCCGATTGATGTGTGAACTGCGACCCTCCGGCCGCATTCGTCACAAACACCGACTCTACAGGACAAAGTTTCATCGTTGCTAGATGGGCTTGGATGTTCAACAGAGCCGTCCTCTGCTGTCGCCCCCGCATATTGACGATTTCAGGTGTAGGGCACGCCAAACGCCCCGGCCAAGCCAGACGGCAGATGATTGTGGGCTTCTATAATATATTTTCCGAGGACTGGCTTGATTCGGCGGACATACCACGCTACCATTTACGTTGATTTTCATTTCGGATTGGTCTCATTGGACCGCACATTCGCCCATTTCCATAGTAGAGGATATTTAACAGTGCCTATCAATCATTGTATATCGAATCTATTAATGTTGTCATAATCGTGCTATATATTAGCACGCCATTTTGTGAGCAAATGGATTTCTTCAGATTGACAGACCCGTGGATCATCAGAGGGCGTGGAGAGCTTCCTATGCGTAGTATCCTGCGTGTTCTACGGCTTTCTGAAGGGAAGAGAAGAGGAGGAGGAAAACGATGAGTGACGGTGTCGACCTTATGGTGTTCGGGGTGATGACCGGGGTATTCTTGTTCATCACCCTCGTATTCGGATGATATAGCTACAAGAACACCCGCAGTAACGAGGAGTTTCTGCTCGGCCGCAATAAAATCGGGCCTGTCGTCATTGCCTTCTCTTATGGGGCTATGTTCCTATTGGCCTTCGTCGTCATAGGGTTCGGCGAACAGGCCGTAATTCACGGGATGTCTGTGATGTAGTTTTGCCTGCTGAACCTCTTCGTGAGACCGGTCGTCACGTTCCTCGTTTTTGAGGAACCCACTCACAAGAATGGAGGGTTCATGGTACCACATACGTCGACCTTCTTGGGAAGGTTTACAAGTCTAAGGGCATTAGGACATTCGCGACGATTCTGATCATCGTAATGATGCCCATCTACACGGTCAATGTGCCGAAAGGAGGGGTAAACTCTCTGATGGTTATCACGGGACTCAGTAAGTACTATAACTACATCTTGATAACGCTGGCGATCATTATCGCTGTCTACGTGGTCTACGGGTGCATCATCGTTGTCATGTATAACGACGCATTCTAGGGGCAATTATGTTCATGGGTATGGTGGCATCCTGTTGATCACATACGTCTACTTCGGTGGCGTTACCACTGGGAACTCCGCACTGGATTGACTGTAGGATACCGTCATCAGCGATTTACCGCTGGGCGACCTAGGCGTGTAGGACAGGTTCAACGAATGGACTAGCTTCGCTGACATTGGTTCCAGGGAGTAGCTGACTGTAATCACGACGTTTCTGCTGGAAGTAGGATAGGGGCCCTCACATAGCCCCAACTTACTGTTAGGTTCATGTCCATCGAGCGATAGGGACCTGAATAAGTCCCTGATCGTGGGGCCCATCTTCATGATCGCTATTCTCGGATCTGCTATATTATGGACGCCCTATTCGATATGTACTTCATGGACAATCATGGTATGACCGTCTTCGAATACGTCAGTGGTGTTCTCGGACTTGACGCGGACTTCATCATCTCCAGTTCATCCTAGAGATCTTTAGCGGGATCTTGTTCGGCGACATGTTCGTTTTCCTGTTCCTGTTATCCCAGTCTGTGCCGCGATCTCGATCATCAGTGCCTATTACACACCATCAGCATCGCCGGCAGATACGACCTTTACACAGTGTGGAAAAACAGGAAGGGCCACTTCTTCGGTGACTTCTAGCCCGTGAACCTTAACCATACGGTCATTGTGGTGATCATGATGGTGTACTGCTACCTGATACCTAGCGACATTATCGCCAAGGTCACGTCTGTGTTCATGGAGATGGCCATGTCGGCGTTGCTCCCGACGTATTTTCATGCGATGTACTCGAAGAATCCGTGCAGGAAGGCATCCATGGTCAGCATGGGGCGGGTTTCGCTGTGCCTGTTTTTCGCACTATTCATCAACTTCAGCATTATATGTTTCTGCTTATTTGCGAGTGGATCATCAGGCAAAGTGTCCAGTTTTACGACGCGGTGCTGGCAAACACCAACGCCTTGGTGTTTGCATTGCCCTTGTCCATCGTGGTGATGGTCCTGTTCCTCCTCTGCTTCAGGATGGCGGAGAGGTGCTAGGTCGTGGAAGCCATCGGGACTGAGTGAATAGTATATACATAGGTCATAGGTCTAAATTTTTTAATCTTTTTGGTTTTCGATCCCTGCAGGGATCTGTGTCGAAAATCAACGAATAAATTGCTCAAATGTCCGTCTTTCACTAATGAGTGAGTATGTTGACTCAGTGTCATAATATTAGAAAATACTCTATGTTCGAATTGGTTGAGTTTAACGAATCTATTTGAATTTTAATAGACTCATTTAAATATTATGTTAGTAATTTTGGACTTAAGTTTCGAATTCGATGAATACTATTATCTAACGAGGCTGGATGGGAGGAAGAACGATGCCTAAGAAGGAGAATGCCGATGGAGTAACGGCTTTCGAGGAAAAGCACATGATAGCGATGCTTATGTTCCTTGGAGCGAACGGACCGAGTAGGAAAATCGATATCTACGAAGGGGTGTCATCGAATCCCAGGATGCCGGACAAGCTCAACCACCTCGAGAGGATCGGACTGGTCACCCAGGACATGGATATGGTTACTCGCTCCACTATCGTCACCCTCACACCGGCCGGCGAGCAGGTCGCTAGCCTTTTTGTCGCCATCGATAAGTGCATCAAGGGCATCCATAAGTAAGCCGTCGGACCCGAGGATTAAGTATCCTGTCGCTATCATCCGGTCATGGAGAATGCTCTCGAGCTGAGGAACGTCTCTGTGGTCAGGGGCGGGAGGTACATCCTCAGGTCCGTTGACCTGGATATTCGCAAGGGGGAAAACGTGGCTGTTATCGGACCCAATGGTTCCGGAAAGACCACGCTTATCAAGCTTCTTCGCGGGGACATACGCCCATTCTACGATGAGGACAACCCCGCCAGTATCAGAATCTTCGAAAAAGAGAGGTGGAATCTCTTCGAACTCCGGAGGAGAATAGGGGTCGTCTCCATGGACCTCCAGAACATGTTCCGTGGTGACACTCTCGTCAACGAGGTAATTTGTTCCGGATTTTTCAATAGCCTGGATGTTTTCAGGAATCACACCGTCACGGAGGACATGGTCTGCGCCGTGTATGAGGCGGCGGTGATTATGGGGATCGACGACCTCCTGGATAGGGAGATTGAGAACCTTTCCCTGGGCGAGATGAGAAGGGCGCTGATTGCCAGGGCCCTGGTCATGAAGCCAGACCTCCTGGTTCTGGACGAGCCCATGACTGGGCTTGATATCGTAATGAAGTCCAGGTTCAGGGTCATGTTCGACATCTTGATCGACCGGGGCGTCAGCATCGTTATGATCACCCATGATCTCATCGATATACCCGCATCTGTAGAGAGGATCGTGATGGTGAAAAGCGGGCGCATCTTCGCTGACGGAGGCAAGAGGAAGCTACTGACCGACAACAAAATATCCGAGTTGTACGGCGAAAGTATAAAGGTGGAATGTCAAGATAGAATCTATCGTATGTATCTCGCCGACGAAGTGATCCAATGAGGTACATCTGCCACGATTGCGGGAACGAGATTCCCGATGATATGGACTTTTGCCTCAGCTGTGGTTGTCTCAGGGAAAAGGCTACACTTGTAGACGATCGCACTGGGATGCCTTTGGGTATCTGCCTTAGCTGCGGTGCTGACATCGTCCCGGGCTCCGCGTTCTGCAGTACCTGCGGGAAGGAACTTCCAGGGATGACCTACCTCCAATTAAAGCTCCGGAAGCACGGGACGTTGGCGCTCATCCTAGCCTTGTTGTCCGGGTTCTTCAACATATTCGGCCTGGGCCACTTGGTGCTAAGAGAGTGGTCCAAAGGGATCAGTTTCCTAGTTATATCCCTGGTGTTGTTTTATGTGAACGGTTTTAGCCTTTATTCGTCCACATTCCTAATGTCCATGTTGTGTGTGGCAGTGTACTTCTTCCAAGTTATGGACCTGTTCAGGGTGGCTTATTCACTGGAGGCAAAGTGATGGATTGGATCGAAAAGTACCGCCCTCAGACTCTCGACGCTATCGTGGGAAACCCGACTGCAGTGAGCTCCCTCAGGGCTTGGGCCTACAGTTGGGAGCACAGCATTCCCGAAGTGAGGGTGATGGTGCTCAAAGGCCCGCCTGGAGTCGGGAAGACCACATCCGTGGAAGCTCTGGCTAGGGAGATGGGCTGGAGCATCGTAGAGATGAACGCCTCAGATCAGCGCACCGGCAAGGCCATAGAGGATGTGGCCCTGAGGGGCTCCAGGTTTGACACCTTCAAGGATGACGGCTCATTCATCAGGTCATCCGATGGTGGCAGGAAGCTCATCGTCCTGGACGAGGCCGACAATTTCTACGGAAACAGTGACAGGGGTGCCATGCCTGTGGTCAACGCACTGATCAAGGACACGTTGCAGCCGGTGGTACTGATAGTCAACGACTTCTACGAGTTAAGTAGAAAAAGCAGCACCGTCAATGATAGTACGCTGCAGATCACGTTCAAGAAACCCCAAGTAGGCACCATCGCAAAGGCCCTATACCAGATAGCCAACGCAGAGGGCGTGGAGATAGAACCGGCAGCGATGGACGTCATCGCTGCCAACGCAGACGGGGACATGCGCGCGGCGGTTAGGAACCTTGAGTCCCTGGCACTGGGCCAGAACACCGTCACACTGGAGATGGCGAAGAGCCTGTCCCCCAGGGACAACCGCACCGATATCTACGATTTAATGAAAGCCGTTTTCCTGGGCGGCGACCCTGCCGAGGCCAGGCGTCTCGGGATGGAGGTGGACGAGGATCCTGGGAGGATTCTCATGTGGATCGACGAGAACATACCCACTGAATGCACCGACACTGGAGACCTCAATCGCGGGTATGAGAAGCTGTCCAGGGCCGACATATTCATGAGCCGGGTTTACAGGAGTCAGTACTATCGTTTCTGGTCCTACGCCAAGGATATGATGACCTTCGGGATCTGCACGTCTAAGAGGGGTAGATCTAAACCGGGAATAAGGATCAACTTCCCCTCGTACCTGGGGCGCATGTCTAAAAGCAAAAAGGTCCGCGCGGTTAGAGCGTCGTTGTCCCTGAAGTTGGCCATGCACTTGCACACGACGTCTCGTAGGGTCCAGAACGACGTGTTCCCCTATATCAGGATGATGGCGGAGTTCGATGCAGAGCTGCGCCTACACCTGGCCGACGCCCTGGACCTAGACGCAGATGAGGTCGCCATGCTCATATTTAAGAATGCCGGCTCCAAGGCCGTTACCTCCGTACTTAAAGAGGTGGAGGCATGTAGGGCAGAGAGGATCGTCGCAGCGGCGTCAAGTGTGGCCTCGATGATAGAGGCGATAGACGGTCCTTGTCTGAAACCGCAGGAGACCTCTGCCAACAATACGGTGTCGAGGGGGAAGCAGAAGACCGCACCAAAGGGACAGAGGAGCCTCTTCGATTTCTGAGATACCATGGACCAGACATACCACGACTTGTTGATCAAGCAGCAGTACCGCCTCTACAAGGACCACGCTGCAGTCAAGCTTTGCCACTGGATGAAGGAGAGTATGTTGAGAGGGAGATGCTGCTATAAGCAAGACTTCTACGGAATAAAGTCCCACAGGTGCCTCCAGATGACCCCCGCCATCAACGAGTGCAGTCACATGTGCACGTTCTGTTGGAGGATCCAGGGGAGGGACTTCGAGGTTCAGGATTGGGCTGAGCCGAAGGAGATGCTAGACGTACTGATTAAATACCAGCGCAAGCTTGTCTCTGGGTTCAAAGGCGATCCGAGGTGTGACCTTGCAATGTTTGAGGAGGCCTGCAACCCTAACCATGTGGCCATATCCCTGGCCGGGGAGCCGATCACCTACCCGTACCTGTCCGAGTTCATAAAAGAGTGCCACAGCCATGGCATGACCACGTTCATGGTTACCAACGGGACTTACCCGGAGAGGCTGGAGAAGCTGGACACCCTGCCGATGCAGTTGTACGTCACCGTCGCCGCCCCTAATGAGGAGATTTACAGGCGGGTCTGCCGCTCGAAGATCCCCGACGGCTGGCAGAGATTGATGAGGACTTTGGAGATGATGCCTTCGCTGGACACCCGCACGGTTGTTAGGCACACCCTGGTAAAGAGGAAGAACTTCGAATGGGTGGACGACTACGCCCGCCTGGATCACATTGCGAACCCCGACATGGTGGAGCCCAAGGGCTATGTCTTCGTTGGCGGTTCCAGGACGCGCCTGTCCATAGACTGCATGCCATCCTTCGCAGAAGTAATGGACTTCTCTAGACAACTGGGTGACAAGATCGGGATGGAGGTCATCAGGCAGAGGGAGGACAGCCGTGTCGTACTGCTCGGTCATCCCGGCAAGGAGACCGACATCAGGAAAATATACAGAATGGAGAAGAACCGAGGATGCGGCCTCCTCGGAATTGATGGTTTTCAGGCTTCCAGGCGGCTCAGATCGTGAGCACGCCGGAGTACATCAGGTATGTCAGTAGGATTACGTGGAGCACCAGAAACACGTAGACCAGCTTGAACTTTAATTTCTGGGTCTTGTGCCTAATTAACCGCATGCCTACCACCGCGCTCCAGGAAGCGATCAGGTCAGCAATCAATAGTGTAGATTCCTTGGTGCGTCACCTGTTCGCTTCGACCTTGTCCCAAGCGTACGCGAACGATATGATATTTAGGATGACATACACTATGAGAAGTGGCAAGACGTCCATGCTCACAACTCTGCGATGAAGTAGTCCACTGACTTAGGGAATCCGCCTCGTTTATCTCGTCGGCTTTCTTGTTGAAGTATATCGCTCTCTGGATGCCGAGCTATTCCGCACTGTATCGCGCTACTTGTCGCTTTTTTCATCATTGTACATGTACTCAATGAACAAGAACAGTCTTTTTTAGACGAGGGAGACTTTGTTCTTGTCGATGTGCTTAACCTGGGCTTGTACGGCTTCCCGGTGTGAATTCCAATGCTGAAGACGATTGTGTCGTACTTGATCACATTGATCATTGTGATCTCCTTCAGGTTGAAAATATCAACGTCAAAAGGATGATAAAAAATAATATATGAAATAATGTATACATTTTTCTATAACAATAACCTAGGGGAGTGATGTTGGATGAGTCTGATAAGACGATGGTTGGTAAGATAATGCCGTTGATAAAAGAATATCAGTGCAGAGTATTTTCGGTATGTACTGCAAGAAACTGGGATACGAAAGCGCCACTCAGATATCCAATCTCACAGGTATGAGTCTCACGATGCTCATCGCGGCGAAATGTAAGGTCACAAAAGTTGAGAACGACCGCGCGCCCGCCCACAGGCGGGCGAGTCTGGTCGTATTCGAACCGAGGGCAAGGGACGCAGTAACATTTTGTAGAAGTAGTCGGAAATTAGGCAAACTATTGAGACTGTTGAATGGCAACGTCCTCAGGGACCCTGACAGTTTCCTCACCTGGACGATTAAGAGCACGTCACCCTGCCAAGGAGCTCGAGGATCGGGGTTACAAGGTCTTAAATACCACCGTGGGTACGATGCTGAAGTAGATGGACTTCAGTCTCCAGTAGAACAAGAAGTACGCCGAATGCGGCGACCCGGGTTCTGACAGGGACCTGCAGTTCAGATGTATTAGGTCGTAGTCGGCCCGCTTTATTAGGAACGGCCTTTTGATCATCTCCGTGGACGTAAAAAAGAAAGATAAGGTCGGAAGTTTCAAGAATGACTGCGTCAAGTATCGTTCAAAGGGCATACTGAGCTTCATTAACGACCACGACTTCTGTGACATAAAATGCTCCTATACGGGATCTACGACATCGGTCGCAATGAGGGCTTTGTCAACGTTGAGGTGAGCGCTGACACCAGCCAATTTGCTGTGGAGAGCACATCCTTATGGTGGTTCCTGATGAGGCAATATACCTATCTAGACGTGAAGGAGATCATGATCACCGTTGATGGAGGCGGGAGCAATAGCTCCCGCCTGCGTCCGTGGAAGTACGAGCTTCAGAAGCTGGCCTATTTAACCAGCCTTACGTTCCACGTGAGACGTTATCCATCTGAGAAGTCAAAATGGAACAAGATCGAGTATAGGATGTTCTCATTCATTAGCATGAACTGCAAGGGGCAACCGTTGTCATCCTATGTGATTATCGTGAACCTCATCAGCTCGACGACAAACAAACCGGGATTGAAGGTTAAATGTGTTCTAGACAAGTGAGAGTATGATCCTGGAACTACGGTCAGTGACGAGGACTTTACTACGATTAACATCAAAAGAAACGAGTGTCACGGTGATTAGAACTATATCATTGCTTCACACCTATAATCGTATTTTACTTTTTTCGAACCTTAAGATGTTTTGCTTAGGTAGGTCCAAGCATCCTCTTCACTCCCATTCGATGGTCGCGGGAGGCTTGTTCGTGATGTCATAAACGACACGGTTCACGGAGTCCTTCATGGTATTTGTGATGCGCGTCGACATGGCATCAAGGACGTCCAGCGGGATTTTGGCGTAGGTCGCAGTCATGCCGTCGACAGATGTGACAGCTCTGATTACGATGGTCCTGCCGTACGCCCTTTTGTCACCTTGCACTCCCACGGACTTGGAGGGCAGGAGGACCACAAAGTACTGCCAGGGCATATCCATTTTGCTGGACTCAGTGGCTTTCCTGATTTCGTCCTCAACGATGTAGCATGCTTCGCGGACAATGGCCACGTTCTCCGGGGTGACTTCGCCCAGGCACCTGACCGCCAGTGCTGGCCCGGGGAAGGGCTGCCTCTCGGAGGCATTGACGCCGAGGGTCCTGGCCACGTCACGGACCTCATCTTTATACAGGTCCCTCAAGGGCTCAACCAGCGTCATCCCAAGATCCTTCGGGAGTCCGCCCACGTTGTGATGGGACTTTATGGTGTCCCTGACGTTGTCACCGGATTCGATCCAGTCGGGGGCGATGGTGCCCTGCACTAGGTACTTCGCGCCGAATTCCCTGGCATTCCTTTCGAAGACACGGATGAACTTCTCACCGATGATCTTTCTCTTCTGCTCAGGATCAGTAACGCCCTTCAGAGCCTCGAAGAATTCGGCGCCCGCATCGGTGATCCTGTAATTAATGCCCATCTCCCTGAGCATCCCTTCGACCTCCTCGGTTTCCCCCTTCCTCATTAAGCCGTTGTCCACGTAGACCGCAAGTAGTCTGTCGCCGATCGCCCTGCTGGCGAGGGTTGCAGCGACCATGCTGTCTACCCCTCCGGAGCAGGCGATGATCGCCTTCCCGGGGATTTTCGCCCTGATGTTCTCGACAGACTCGTTGATGAAATCTTCAACACCCAACATCAGAAACCACCTTCTCGGAATCTGCGATTACTTTGATAGCCTGCTCCTCTCTGTATGCTATGAGGGTTTCTCTGACGGACGCGTTGGTCACAGCAAGGATCTCCGCCGCCAGGATCGCGGCGTTATCCCCGCGGTCCAGACCGACTGCGGCCACGGGTATCCCTGGCGGGAGTTGTACGACGGATAGTAGAGAATCCAGGTTAAATGCACTGCTTACGGGTACGCCAATAACCGGCTTGACAGTGAACGCCGCTACGGACCCGGGCAGTGCGGCAGACAGACCTGCGATCGCGATGAACACGTCCGCGTTACTGCCCTTCACGATAGACTCGACCCTGGTGGGGGTTCTGTGGGCGGACGCAACCGCGATGTCAAAGTCAATTTTGAACTTCCTGAGGATGCCAATAGCCTTTTCGGCCACTGGCATGTCACTTTTGCTTCCAAGTATGATGGAGACCCTCGACATTGCGGGGACGACATCCTCCGTAGATAAAACAATAGCGTCGTGAGATGAGGTTTGGAAAGGAGTTTCTTGCGTCGATAGATCATCAGCTTTTGAGGACGACGACGAGGAATATACCTACAGCGATAAGCGTACCGATCAGAATCCCGATCAGACCGATGATGGCTGTGTAGATGGTGTCCCACGTAGCGACATCGCAGAAGGGAGATGTGTTGCTCCAGATGATTAGGTATGCCCATACGATGCCCACGATCAGACCGATGATGGCCATCGCGCCTCCCGCGACTTTGCTCTTTCCGGAACCGAAGTACGCGGAGAAGATCCCTGCCACGAGCATGACCAGGGCGAACGCGAATACCACGAGGGTCAGAAAGGACATGATATCAATATCCATTTTTAGCCTCCGATTTTGTTTCCCGCATAGCGGGCGTTCTGCCACTTGTACATTCTGACTATTATTTAATCTGTTGGCTTTCTCAAAACTGCCCTCGTGATAATCTCAGAGCGCCGTCGGAACGGCATCCGGAGGGGGTCTAGGAAGGCTCTTGGAAATAGGTGAATGTATGATCTTCGTGATATCTAAACAATGTATCCATTCATTGCCGTGCCACCTGCGCTTTTTATATTGTAGAAAAACGGCGTGAAAAGTCATTATTTATAAACAATATCCAATATTTTAAATATTAGTTTTATTATTTCTAATAATCAAATAAGTTACTCCAAAGGAGTGATTTGCACTGATGGAAATTCTGGGACCTGTGGAAGAGATAACCTGTGATGGCAGGATGATTGTTTACTGCAGGAATCTGCCCGATGTCGGATCTCCCGTTTTCGACAAGGGCCAAACCAGGATCGGAACCGTCGGCAGGGTCTTTGGGCCGGTTGACGGTCCTTACGCATCCGTCACGCCGGAGGGTGGGCTGGCACGGATAGGCACGGAAACGTACTTCAGGGGGAACAGACAGCATGCCAAAGGTAAGAGAAGGTACGGAAGAAATTGAGGTTTGTCCTGAGTGCGGTAGCCATCATCTAGTCCGCGACTACGAGCGCGGGGAGCTACTGTGTGAGGACTGCGGTCTTGTCCTCGACGACCAGTTCATCGACCAAGGGCCAGAATGGAGGGCCTTCGATGTAGAGCAGGGGGAGAAACGTGCCCGCACCGGTGCCCCTATGACCTACACGATCCATGATAAAGGTCTATCCACCGAGATCTCCTGGAAAAACAAGGACAGCTACGGCAAGAGCATACCCACAAGGAACAGGGCCCAGCTGTACAGGCTTAGGAAGTGGCAGAGAAGGATCCGTGTATCCAACGCTACGGAAAGAAACTTGGCATTCGCGCTGTCTGAACTGGACAGGATGGCCTCCGCCATGGGGCTCCCCAGGAACGTGAGGGAGACTGCCGCCATGATCTACAGGAAGGCTGTTAACAAGAACCTTATCAGGGGAAGGTCCATTGAGGGTGTGGTCGCTGCATCGCTTTACGCGGCATGTAGGCAGTGCGGGGTGCCCAGAACCCTCGATGAGGTCGCTAACTCCAGTCGCGTCGGCAGAAAAGAAATCGGGAGGACTTATAGGTTCATGACTCGTGAGCTCAAGCTGAAACTGATGCCTACCAAGCCCCAGGACTACGTCCAGAGGTTTTGCTCCGAGCTGAAGCTCAGTGGCGAAGTTCAGAGCAAGGCGGCCGAGATCCTCAAGGACGCCTCTGAGAAAGAACTCACTTCAGGGAGGGGGCCCACCGGTGTAGCTGCCGCGGCGATATACATCTCCTCAATCTTGTGCAACGAACGTAGGACCCAGAGGGAGGTGGCCGATGTCGCGGGAGTGACCGAGGTCACCATCAGGAATCGCTACAAGGAGCTCACTGAGAAGCTCGGCATCGAAATTCGGCTCTGAGAGCGACGGGTGTCCCAATGCATCCCGCCTCCCCATTTTCATGATCTGTTCGGGCCGGATGCCGGCCGAACTGGTGACAGATTTATTATTTAGGAACGGCTGAACCCTGTACCATGACCGAGGAACAGTTTGCGCAGAGACCGAACAGACACATCTGCCTTACGAATAGGAACGCTCTCGGCATATCCGATGACCCGGAGTACGATATACTACTAGCTCTGGCGAATAAGGACGTGCTGACACTCGTGAGGGGGCTAGCCAAGGAGGAGGCCCGTTCGCCATTCCCGGACGGGCTTTTCGGGATGGACGGGGAACGCACTAACGCAGCAATCAGAAAGATGAAGGGCGCAGGACTAATATCGTCCAGGAGGGACGGACCTGACCATGTATACTTCCTCAACACGGGTCGCTTCAGAGACCTAGCGCGCTTCCTTGAGGGATTAATCAAGGCTTGAACCACTTAAACTCCAGATAATCGATGGAGTTTTTCCTCACTCTGCCAAATAGGATCTCCTTCTTCACGCCACCGGACAGCCGGACGGTTCTGGAGATCTCTGGCCACATCCTTATCCCGTTGTCGGTGACCGCGTGCACCAGGTACCTAGCGTGCACGTCGTCCGGCGACGACTGGTACACTCTGAAGTGAGTGCCGTATTTAAAGCCGGTCTTAACCACCAGGCCGCGCTCCCTCATGTCCGAAAACACAAGATACCTTATGCGAAATTCGTCCTGCATAGACGTGCCGAACTTGAGGAGATCGTTGAATGACAGGAACCGGTCGTTCCAGTCGAGGACCGTCAGTTTGCCCTTCCTCACGAGGTGGCAGCTTTCGATGAGCGATAGCTGGAGGGCGTCCACCATCGACTTCCCGTAGTGGCCGTAGGCCTTAAGGGCCTCGACGTCCTTCTTGTCGAAGACGAACACCCTGTCGCGGATCAGCCTGCCGACAGGCTTCCTTTTCATTGGATCCGGGAACACCTTCCCAGCGGGGTCGTGGATAGACATGATGTAGTAGGTTAGATCGCCCTCCTCGTCTACTACCCCATATAGCAGCTTCTTCCTCCTGTCGTTGATGTCGGAGGTCTCCTCGATCAGGGTAGTGATGTCTATGGCGTTCCTCTCTGAGACCGCGCGGACCAGGTATTCCGGGCGGGAATTACTCATTGTCTTCCCGCGGGGAAACACAGAGATGTCGTAGTCCCCTGTCTCATATTTCGCAATGAACCCACGCTGCCTGAGGTCGCGATAGACCAGGTACTTGATGTCGAAGCCCTTGATGACCTTCGCCGAGTGGCGGAACAGCTGGTCATATGTCATCGGACCATTGGGACCTCTGATCTCCAGCCTCTTGCACTCAAAAAGATACGTGGCCTCCACCAGGTCCAGGTACACCCCTCCACCGCTGCGGGGGTAACCGAAGTTGCCGCGGGTGTAGAGCCTGCTGCCCTCGTTCTGATCCCTGACCTCAACGATGTCATCGATGAGAATGCCTGCCATCGTACTGAGTAGCTGATGGTGGTATTTAACCGGAATCGGGGGGGGGGGGGGGGCGAGCCTGGAACGGGGCCTAGAAAGATAAGATAGTCCGGTCGCACCCGTCGGCGGTCAGACATATTGTCGTTTAGAAGCCTCACTCGATGATGGAGGAGGATGAGAGCCCCTTCAAGGTACTGCTCATAGTCGTACAAGTCGAAGAATCCGTGGCTAGAGAGGCAGAATACGATGGTCTTCTCTTCGCCGGTGGTCTTGCACTCCAGAGCCTTGTTGATGGCCCCCTTGATGGTGTGGCAGAACTCGGGAGCTGTGACGATGCCCTCGGTCTTGGCCAAGGTGATGCTAGCCTCAAAGATCTCGATTTGGTCGTAGGCGATTGCGGTAAACAGGTTCTGGTCATAGGTGGTGGAGACGAGCGGGGCCATGCCATGGTACCTAAGGCCTCCGGTGTGGATACTCTTGGGCACAAACTCGGACCCGAGGGTGTACATCATGATCAGAGGGCATCATCCCCGCGGTATCTCCGTAGTCGTACCTGAACTCGTCCTTAGTGAGAGAGGGCGCGGCCTTGGGCTCCACGGCGATAATCTCGGTGTCGCTTTCCCCTGGATCTTTTCGTGCATCATGGGGAATGTGAATCCGGCGAAATTGGTTCCTCCGCCTACACAAGCGATCATGTAGTCGGGTTCGATCTCGGCCTTCTGCATCTGCAGGATGGTCTCCTCCTCGATGATAGTCTGATGGAGCATGACGTGATTCAGGACGCTGCCCAGCGTATATTAGCTGCTCTCGTCCTTGACGGTCAGCTCGCATGCCTCGGAGATGGCGATCCCCAGAGACCCTGAGATATCCGGGTGTTCCTTCAGGATCTTTCTACCAAACTCGGTGTGCTTACTGGGGGAGGCGTAGACTTTTGTGCCGTACATGTGCAACAGGTCTTCCTGAAGGGCTTCCGGTTGTAGCTCCCCCTGATTATGAATACAGTGGTATCGATGTCGAAGGATTGGACACCATGGCGAGAGCAGTCCCCCACTGCCCGGTGCCGGTCTCGGTAGTCAGGGTGTGGACGCCCGCCTCGGCGTTGTAGTATGCCTGGGCCAAGGCGGTGTTCCCCTTATGGCTACCCATAGGACTCATATCTTCCCTTTTGAAGTAGATCCTCGCGCAGGTTTTCAGGTATCCTCTAAGCGGTACGCCCTCTGCAGGGGCGAAGGCCTGTTGAGGTCGACTAGGGTATCGCGAACTTCTTCGGGGATGTCGATGTACCTCTTGGTGGAGCTCTCCTGCTTTATGATCTCTTTGCAAAAAATGGGGACGAAGTCCTCCAGCTTGGTAGGTTCTTTGGTTACCGGGTTTAGTGGAGTCTGCAGTTCATGGATGTCCGCGGTCAGGTTATACCAGCGCTTCGGAATTTCCTCAGCGTCGAGTGTAATGCGTGCGTCTTTCGGTATTGCCATGGTCAGCGCTAACCGTTACATGTATTTGTATATAATAATTCTTTAATGTATAATTAAATACATTATAGACGACACGCTGAGGGGGATCTCACGCCGCGGCCGCTGAGAACGTCTGTAGACGGCTTCTCTGGTGTCTACGAGGGGATTACTGTACCCTCGATGGTGACCGCATAAGCAGCCAAACTCTAGCAGAAGTGGTCCCGTTTTTAGCCGAGATGAGCGGTCCGAATCACTTACCTGTTCCGCATATATAGTTAACTTTTTATAGATGTTTTTATGTATAGATAAGTAGTAAACTTAAGGTTAACAACTGAGGGATAATATGGATGATATTGACATCCTACTGTCGATGGTGGAGAACCCCACCCGGAGGCGCATCTTGGAATCGCTGGTGCGCGAGCCAAGCTACCCCCTTCGCCTCTCCAAAGAACTGGGGGTGAGCCAACAGGCCGTAATGAAAAACCTGGCACTGATGGAGTAGAACGGCCTTGTGGTTAGCAGCCGCGTAGACAGTTCTATGGGACCAATGAGGATCCTGTACACCCCGAACGCTGAGTTCACCTTGGTTGTGGAGATGCATAACAGTATGTTCTCTGCCAAGGTCATAGGACTCCGCAGGGAGTCTCTGGACCTCGACAGTAGGATGACCCGCAAGGAGGCCGAGGAGCGTGTGCACCAAATAGATGCCAGTATAGAGGACCTTGACAGGGAGCGCGCCGCCCTTGTTGCCGAAAGGAGCACCATCGTCACGGCACTGTCCGACAACGGTGAAGCGGACGGCGCGGAAGGGACCGAGAGAACGATCGAAAGGGAGGTATGAGTATGGTAAACGAGAAGGCAATAAAGGTCGCAGAATTGAAGACCGGAGAGACTGGCAGGGGCATAGCCAGACTCGACCCCGAGCTCATGGACATCCTTGGTATCAGGGTCGGGGACATAGTGCAGATCGACGGTAACAGGAAGACCGTCGCCAAAGTCCTTAGGGGAGGCCCCGAGGACGCCAACCGCGGGATCATCAGGATAGATGGCGCCACCAGGCGCAACGCCGGCATGGCCCTCGATGAGAGGGTTGCCGTCAAGAAGGTGATCGCGAAGAATGCGGAGAAGATCACATTCGCACCCACCGAGCAGCTGAGGTTGCAGGGAGGGGAGGAGTACCTGAAGCAGGTGTTGGAGGGCAGGGCTTTGGCCAAGGGTGACACCATCACCCTGAATGTGATGGGCAACAAGATTGACCTAGTGGTCACGTCTTTCGCACCATCCGGAGATGCCGTGCTGATGTCTTCCTCAACCGAGGTTAAGGTGTCGGACAAACCCGCCGCCAACAAAGGCGATGTCCCGAAGGTGTCTTACGACGATATTGGGGGACTCGGGGACGCAGTAAGGAAGATCCGCGAGATGGTGGAGTTGCCGCTTAGGCACCCGGAGCTCTTCAAGAGGCTAGGGGTTGAGGCACCCAAGGGTGTGCTCCTGCACGGACCGCCCGGAACTGGGAAAACTATGCTGGCCAAAGCCGTCGCAGGGGAGACGAGCAGCAACTTCATTTCCATCGGGGGTCCGGAGATTGTCAGCAAGTTCTACGGGGAGTCCGAGGGCAAGCTGAGGGAGATCTTCAAGGAGGCTGAGGAGAACGCGCCCAGCATCATCTTCATCGATGAGATCGACTCCATTGCGCCTAAGAGGGACGAGGTTAATGGCGAGGAGGAAAGACGCATTGTCGCTCAGCTCTTGTCGCTGATGGACGGCTTGAACTCCAGGGGTAAGGTCGTGGTTATCGGCGCCACCAACAGACCCAATTCCATCGACGAGGCCCTTAGGAGGCCCGGGAGGTTCGATAGAGAGATCGAGATCGGCATCCCTGATAAAGACGGCAGGTTCGAGATTCTGGAGATCCACACCCGTGGAATGCCATTGGCCGATGACGTGGATTTGAAGTGGCTCGCCGACAAGACCTACGGCTACGCCGGCGCGGACATCTCTGCGCTGACTAAGGAGGCCGCCATGGCCGCCCTCAGGAGGGTGCTACCGGACGTGGATCTAGAGGCCGAAGAGATCCCCAGAGAGGTTCTGAACTCTATCTTGGTTACCAAGAACGATTTCAAGGACGCACTGAAGGATATGCAGCCCTCCACCATGAGGGAGGTCTTGATCGAGAAGCCTAACGTGAGATGGGAGGACATTGGCGCGTTAGAAAGTGCCAAGCAGGAGTTGAAGGAGGCTGTGGAGTGGCCCTTGAGGTTCGGCAAGGTGTTCGAGCACATGAACGCTAAGCCCCCGAAGGGCATCCTTTTGTACGGACCACCCGGAACCGGGAAGACTATGCTGGCCAAAGCGGTCGCAACGGAGTCTGAGGCGAACTTTATTGCGGTCAATGGACCAGAGTTTTTGAACAAATGGGTGGGAGAGTCTGAGAAGGCCGTGAGGGATACGTTCAGGAAGGCCAGGCGGGCGTCGCCTTGCGTGATCTTCATGGATGAAATCGACTCCATCGCACCTGAGAGGGGCACCAGCGGAGACAGCAACGTCACTGAGAGGGTGATCTCCCAGATACTAACCGAGATGGATGGATTGGAGAGTCTGAACGACGTGGTAGTCATCGCCGCGACGAATAGGCCGGACATCATGGATTCCGCCCTGTTGAGGCCTGGCAGATTCGACAAGTCGATTTACATCGGGCCCCCGGATAAAGAGTCCAGGAAATCGATCTTCGAGATTCACACCAATGGCCGCCCGTTGGCAGACGATGTGGACTTAGACGATCTGGCCGAGAGGACCGACGGCTGCACCGGGGCCGATATTGCGGCGATCTGTAACGAGGCTGTAATGAACGCCGTTAGGAAGCTGGTCGCGGAGAACCCCGACCCTATTGATAGGGATATTGCATCCTGCAGAGTGAGCAGTGAGGACTTTGACAAAGCCCTCGATAAGTTCGGGCCCGAGTCCAGGGAAACTCTCAGGGAGTATGGCGGGCAATGAACCCGTCCCCTACCAAACCGTTTGATAGAGAGAAGAACGGAAGAGCCGACAAAAAAGAAAAGAATTGAAGAATGAAGTAAGAACAGGATACAAGTGCAATAGATGACACCTGGAACAAACTCTTCGAAGGTTTCGGGAGCCTGAATAGGAGGATCGAGAACATATTCTCGCAGATGGACCTGGCCGGTCCAGGGATGAAGACCTTGGCTATACCATGTACTAAGGCTTCAATGGCGTGAGGCATGTCAAGGAGTTCGACAATTTCGAACACGATCGGCCCCGGTGACGTTAGGAATCTGTTTACTGATGTGATTGAGGAGGGCTCCCTGGTCAGGGCGGTGGCGGAGATCCCCGGGGTGGCAAAGGAGGACGTCTCCCTTACACGCACTAGGATCGTACTCTCGATCAGGGTTAACAGCCCGGCGGAAACTTTAAAAAGGACCTGCGCTGCCCTGCGAGGTTGATGTGGACTCCGCATGGACGGAGTACAATAACGAGCTCTTGAAGGTGACCTTCGACAAGGTTTTTCGTCAGTCTGGAGTAAGATAATATCATTAACTGAGACCCATAGTAACACGCTCTCAATCCGCCAGAACCCACGTCCAACCGCGTGAATTTCTAACCTCATGGGTCAGTGTCGATATGTTCTAGCACGATCCGTCCTGGGCACCTAGATTTCGATCACTTTTCGAAACGCTTTTTTATATTGTGTCCATGCAAGCGATTGATTAGTATGCACTGGGCAGATGTTATTGCCAAGGACGTCGTGGACAATTACAATCACCCGCTTATAGCCACTGGCATTAGCCCCACCGGCATTTTGCATGTTGGAAGTCTCAGAGAGGCCATCACAGGAGAATCGGTGCGTAGCGCAGTGGAGGCCACCGGGAAAGATGTGAAACTCATATACATCATCGATGATTTCGACCCTCTCAGGAGGCGTTATACTTTCCTTTCGGAAGAATTTGAGAAATACGTGGGAATGCCCATCTACCGTATCCCCTGCCCCTGCGGGAAACACAACAACTACGCCTACCACTTCATCCAGCCCTTCATTGACACCATTAAAACCCTGGGCATGAAGTGCGAGATCGTGTGGACTCATGAGCTTTATGAGAAGGGGATGTTCGCAGAGTGCATCGATAAGGCGATGACCAGAAGGGAGGACGTCATCAGAATCCTCAACGACATCACCGGCAAGGCCCCAGACCCGAACTACGCCCCGTATAACCCCATCTGCAGCAAGTGTGGGCGCTTCTGCCAGCCCAAGTTCGACACCTACTCCTTCCCCCACCTAGACTATGAATGTGGATGTGGGAACAAGGGCACCGTCAACGTCACCAAGGGCGAAGGGAAGTTGACGTGGAGACTCGAGTGGCCGGCCAAGTGGTTCATATTTGGCACGTCCGCGGAGCCCTTCGGCAAGGACCATGCCACTGCTGGTGGGTCCTATGATTCTGGCAAGATCATTGTGGAGGAGATCTACGGCGGCAGAGCGCCATTTCCCATCCCCTATGAGTTCGTCCAGCTCAAAGGTGTCGGACAAATGCACAAGTCCCTTGGCAGCCCAGTCACCGGGTTGGACGCCATCAGGATGATGCCTCCGGAGGTCCTGAACTACCTGTTCCTCAGGGTTAACCCCACCAAGAGTATTGACTTCGACTCCGGACTTGGTGTCCTGGACATGTGCGAGGAGTATGACAGGGTGGAGAGGTTGTACTTCTCCGGTGAGTGGAGTGAGTCCGAGGAAAACCTAGTGGACGCCTACAAGATTGCTCAGCACAATAACATTCCAAAAAAGATGCCCATTCAGATCTCCTACAGGCACCTGGTCAACGTGGTCCAGATGGCTTTGGAGTTCGATGAGATCATCACCATACTGAAGAAGACCATCAACCTATCTGATGCCACCCTCGAGGACATGGATAGGCTTAAGATGAGAGTCTCCACCGTGAAGTACTGGCTTAATGGCTTCGCCCCCGACTCCGTTAAGTTCAACATCCGTCAGACCATCCCCACGTCGGTGACCCTCACGGTAAACGATAAGATCTTTTTCCAGGCGCTATTAGAACGTTTCAACGATGTTCCCTGGGACGTAGAGTCCATTAATAAGACCTTTAACGAGGTCGCTAAGAATCTGCCCATCGGGATCAAGAGCGCATATAAGGCGATGTACAAGATTCTCATCGCCAAGGAGGCTGGGCCTAGGCTTGCGCTGTTCCTGGCTAGCATGGACAAAAAATTCGTCATCAACAGACTAGTCCAGGCCATGAGGTGACCGTGAACCAAGGGGGTGGCTCTGCCACCTCCAGCTTTTCCTTTTGATTCTCCAGGTTCAGGGGTGGATTGACTGTCTGGAAACCATGAGAACGGAGGGTCTTCACTGGTTCCAGAATGTGGGGGATGCTCGTCTTAGCAGTCTCTGATGTATAAGAGGAATCACTTTCCTGTGACGATTTAACAATTGAATAGGCGGAACTATGCAAGGATGATGCGGTTCTTCTCGATCTCGGGAGCGATTAAAATCACCTCTGTTAAAGTAACCTGGGGTCATGTGATGTGTTTGTCTCCAATAGAACACCGTTATACTCTTTTCTCATCATATTGATGACTCTTGGTCTTCTGATTTCTTCGGCGACTTCTGGACCGTCAATCCACCCCTGATCCTGGAGAGTTAAAAAATCGGAAAACCGGAAGTCGCTCAATCCGACTTCGCGCATGTATGAACTTTATATAGAAGTACAGCCACTCAAATGCATATGGGCAGGAACGACCTGATTAACACCACGAGAGCAATACTCGCCAAGGCCGGTTTCGATGTGTCGTCCGCCCTCAATTTGAGGGGGATTTGCTTCGACGTAATCGCAAGACTCAACGAGCGCATCCTAATCATCAAGATTCTAAGCAATATCGACGCATTTTCCAAGGACAATGCGGACGAGCTCAAGACTCTGGCCGAGGCTCTGACCGCGACACCTCTCGTCATAGGCGAGCGCTCGAGTTCCGGCACGCTCGAGCCTGGCATCGTATATTCCAGATTCAACATATCCATTATTTCCAATGAAACTCTGGCGGACCTCCTGTTGGAGGAGGCCCCGCCTTTTATCTTTGCGGCCCCCGGCGGGTTATATGTGAGGTTAGACAGAGAGCTGCTGAAGATGGTTCGTGAGGAGCGTGGCATTAGTCTCGGGATATTGGCGGAGACCGCGGGCGTGTCGAGACGCACTATCCAAATGTACGAGTCCGGAATGGGTGCCATGATTGACGCCGCCCTCCGTATCGAGGAGTACCTGGGCCTGCCGATCGTCGAGCCTATAGACCCGTTCGAGTTTAAGAGCAAGGAAAGGTGCGGTGAGGAGCGCTCTGAGAAAGAGCCCATGGACTTCTTCGCGGTGAACCAACTGTGCAACCTGGGGTTCTCGGTTACTCCCGTGGTCAAAAGCCCCTTCGAGGCTGTCAGTCATAACGACAAGGCCGTGATGCTCACGGGCATGGGATCCGACGACGTCAGGCTCGTGCAGAGGGCGGTAGTCGCATCTGATATCGCCCGTATCATGGACCGCTTCTCCGTTCTCATTGTGAAGCGCAAGCACGAACGCGACAACATTGACTTCACAGCAGTTGTGTCCAACGAAGAACTCGAGAAAATCGACACTCCTGAGGACCTTACTGATCTCGTGGCATCAAGGGGGACCCGTAAATGATCGAGGTTCCGATGGACGACTGCAGGGTGTGCATTCTGCCGATCGTCAACGGGATCGTCTCCGAGGCCGACCGTGTCAGGGAGGTATTCGGGGGTTTCGAGGTATACGGCCTTTCTATCGGCTTTGAGGGTATCGAGGCGATAAAGAAGAAGATGCACCTTGAGAGGGAATTCGAGGTCAATGAGATCGATCTGGCGTATGCACACAGGATGCAGGAGCTTACGGGGGAGACGGTGGAGATCCCGTCGCCGGCTATGTGTATGCTCGTCGACCTTTGTACTGAGCAGGACGTTCCCGTGATCTCATTAGATATGAACGATGCCGAGTTCACCGACCTGTACTGCGAGACAGTCAAGGCATGGGACTTTATCAAGGAGCACCGTCTGGCCAAAAAGGGAATGAAGAAGAGGTTCACATCCGCAACCCCCGAGCAGTTCGCCAAAGATTGGGATGACTACATCAATGGCGTCAAGGGATACAGGCAGGTGTCCGAGAAGAGGGAAGCGTATATTGCCAACCAGATCAGGGACACGGCCAGATATCGGAAGAGCCTGCTGGCCGTCATCGAGGTGGAGCGCGTAAACGGAGTGTTAAAGCACCTGAGGTGATGGAATGGCTTGTAATAGATGTGACGAAAGCCGCACCGCCAGTTATAATTTTTGCATGTTCTGCAGGGAGCCGCTAAACTCTTGCGCCGACTGCAAGAGGACCCGGGAAGAGGGCTTTTCTTTCTATCCCACCTGCGGCAGGCCTCTGATCAAGTCACAGAAGCCTCCGGGCACCCTGAGCATGATCTGTGTTTACATTACACTAGTGGTGGTCATCCTGCTGATCGCCGAGCTTATAATCATGTTCGCCGGGGTTTTGGAGACATGGACGACCGCCAAGAAACTGTCCATGAGCGTCTTGGTCCTGAAGCCCGAGTTGGTCGTGGTGGGGAAGATCTCTGGCACCGTCCTGTCAGTTTTCTGGATAGTGCTAGTATTGTGCATCACGATGTCGGTGACCTGGTTGTCGCTTCAGACCATCCCTTCGCTCAGGAAGAGGGGGATCGAACGCATCGAGGCGTTCCAGCAGACCCCGTTCTACTGGGTCGGAACTCTCCTGTGCACATCGATGTTGCTGAACGTCATTATCGCTCTGTTTCAATTGGACTCCGTGGGGAACACCGTGGATGTGCCCGTCGGACCGGTACCGGAGACCCTACTGTTCATGGCCGATGCGGCCGTGTGGGAGGAGGTCATCACACGCATGGCGTTCATCGGTGTGCCGATGGTGATGCTGGCTCTGTGTCATCTCAGGAAGGACTTTTGGAAGTATCTGCTGGGAGGGTTTGGAATGAGTCGCCTGTCGATCGTGCTTATCCTTGTATCCGCTCTGGTCTTCGGGTTTGGCCACCTGAGCGTATGGGGATTCTGGAAGGTGCTGCCCACGGCGATTACCGGTATCGCACTCGGGTACCTCTACGTCAGGTTCGGCATTCACGTGTCGATAACGTTCCACTTCCTGATTGACTACATGGCTACTCTTATAGACGGCCCGACAGCGATCTTCATGAGCCTGATAATGATCCTGATCATAATAGCCGGCATTCCTTGCCTCCTCGACATCTTCAGGAGGCTAAGGATTTTGCCCGAGGCTCTTCACAAAATGCCCGCGGTGATTCCACCGGATTAGAAGAGTAGACTTTTTAGGCGGGACTGAGACTTCACCGCCGACTCCAGGTTCTTGGACTCGATGATGTAGTTACCCTTGTAGAATGATAGCAGATCCAGTACCTTCGGGAAGTTGATGCACCCGTCCCCGACGGTCATATGGGCGTCCCTGTCACCGTTGTTGTCGTGGATGTGGACGTTCACGATCCTGTCGCCGAAGGTCTCCACCATAGCCTCAATTTGACCTGTGGTGTTGGCGTGCCCTATGTCGAAGCATATTCCCAAGTCTGTCCCGTCTATGATGTCCGCCAGGTTGGAGGCCGTCCTCCCGAGGAAGAATGGGAACGACGGCATATTTTCTATCGCAAGGGTGACTCCGTACTCCTGCCCGACGGCTTCGATCCTCTTCATCGAGCGTCTGGCCCTCTCCATTGCCGGCGCCTCGGTGCCGTTAACCGACATGGAAGAGAGCCCTGGATGGACAGTGACGATCATTGCCCCGATCTTTGCCGAGGACGCGATAGTGTCGCAGATGACCTCCACTGAAGCCTCCAGGAGCCTGTCCGTCAGTGCCGCGACGTTCAAGTCGCATATCGGTGCGTGCACTGAGCAGGTCATCCCGTGAGATGAGATCATTTCGGATATCTCTCGCTCCCTGTCCACCACTATGTGCTCCGACTCGGAGAATATCTCCCAGTGAGAGAAGTGCTCTGACACAGGGCCAATCCAATCGGATAGCGGCCTCGCACTGAAGTGTGTGCAGGACATCCCGATCATGACTTGATCTCCTCACTATCCACAGTCATGGGAGCGATCCTGTCGATGAATCCCTCCAGGCCGTCCCCGGTCATGGTCATCTCGATGGCCCCCAAGACGGGGTTCCTGTCGGTGAAGGAGACCTTTCCCACGGTGGCCACCTGCTTGTTGATACTCATGTAGGTGGTGTTCCTATGTAAGTTCTTCAGCAGGACACCTCTGGCGGCGTCCAGAATCCTCTGCCTGCGGATGACCCTTCCAAACTCGTCCAGGGTCGATGTTGTCCCCTCATATCCTTTCTTCGAGAGCCCCAGCTCCGCATCTGGGAATATCCTGAGGATCGCATCACGGACTTTTTCTGGGTCTTCACTGGGGTTTACCGGGCATGTAATTTTGACAGAGATCATGCCCCTTGAACCTGAATTCATTTATTAATGATTTCACAGCGTATTGTACTATCGCGCATAGAAAATGTCTGATTCCGT
>CAZIJM010000002.1:0-29862 GCA_964539695.1 uncultured Methanomassiliicoccales archaeon
TGCCCCTGCTGGAGCATCGCTGTCAGGCGGATGGCGTTCTTCGCCGACTCCTATTCGGCATCAAGGTACTTCTTGCCTACGACGGGGATATTCCAACCTTGATCCATCCCGAGGAATATCACAATCGGTCTATCCACAAAGACAGAATTAGAGCAATCCGCTATCAGGACCCCCGTCCTTTCGTTCTCTGGGATATCCTCATTATGCTTTAACTCAGCTACGTTGTCCACAGCGTATCTAAGGACCGAGAGCCTCGACGGGGAGACTGTCTCATCGGTCAGCCCGAGACTCTTGAGGACCGTCCCCACACGAGACTTGGCGACGCCAATGATCACCTCGCCCATCACCTCGGAGAAGGTTATCTCCTCGGTCCAAACCCTGCGCATCACATCTCTCAGATGCAGGGCGTGTCCGTCCATCTCGGATCCGTCGAGCTTCGAGAGCAAAAACCCCTCGGAGCCTGGTCTAAAGAACCCGTTCAGCCCTGCGAACAACTCTTTCACCTGCCCCACGCGGACGGTCCCGTAGTCCATGGCGTAGGACAGGAAGCTGATGTAGTCGCGGATCGGGGTCATGTCCCTGACAGAGCGTGAATTCACAAAGGGTAGCTCTCTCTTGTACAGCGCAGCCCTCACGGAGTCGGCTATCGGGGATGATGCCTTCAGGACTATGGCGTAGTCAGCAGGGTTGTCTACATCGATAAGATCCACGGCATTCTCCGCCATCTAGCGGTCATTACCTACCTGATAAAACTTGCTGATCTGGTATTCCCCTGAGGTGAAGATCTCGATCTCGTCGAAGTCCTCAGGGAGGAAATGCTTATCTAGGTCATCGAATAGGTCCAGACCAACGACGGCAATCCTCTTGTCCTTCAACGCCCGAGGGCAATTCTCCCTCGGGTCGAACGCGGACATCGCCCTCTCCCTGGTGGGAAGAGAACAGTAAGAATCATAAACCCTCCTGGAGCGAGATGTGGTGAGATGGGCGCGGACCTCAGCAGTGTACCTCCTGATCTCTCTGAAGTTCTGGATCTCACTGTGCACGTATTTGAAGTCCAGCCTGGTCTCCTCCGAGACCGTAGCCACAAGCTCAAGGTCGCACATCTCGGGCTTCCCCAAGATGCCGTAGCAGAGGTCTCTGGCCAGATGCCTAGGAGTTATGGCAAATGTGCCTATGCGGACGGTGTCCACCCTAGAGTTTAACGCAGACTCCAGCACTACATCGTTAGTTATGACAAGATCATAGTCGCGCACTTCGCTGTAAATCTCGTCGATGGACTTCAGGCGCTTCATGAATATCCCTATCTCCGATCTCTATTCATGTGTTCCGAAGGCTCCGGGATCGATCAGATGGGATGAAAAACGAAGATTCCGAAGCCTTCGCATACAGTATATGATTTTGTAATACAATAACTCTGCCTGTATTGTTTGTAACCCTTGTAATGGATGCAAAATCGCAACATCTGGTCCGGACGACGGGGACAACCGTCCATATACGATGCCGACGTTCCCTGGTCATGGACGACGTATACGTTGTGGAGATTGCGACCACTGGACCGAAGGGTGTGCCGGCGGACACTGTCGCCGAAGTGGCTGTCTGCCGCATGCTGGCGGACGGGTCAGACTTCGATACGATCTACTCCGTATCCATCGCCATGGACCCGAGGGACATCGGCAAGGAGGGCCTGGACCATCTATCCAAGAACTACGGCATCCGGCCGGAGGAGCTATACCTGGGCGAGGGGACCGATAAGGTGGTCCGGCGCCTCCAGAACTCGGTCTTCGGGAGGGAGTGCACATCGTACAACGTCGGGAACGTCTTCGGGAAGTACTTGAGCTTTGAACCTTGGGACTGTACCGGGAACTTGACCCTCCTGCCCTCGATTTCCATGAGGCTGCCATCGGAGCTCAGAGGGCCCCCGGAGAGGGAGCATGAGCTCATCAGGGCGGCCTACGATTCTCTCTGTCTAGGTGACCCAGCATGTGTCGGTGCAGGGAGGAGAGCACTGGATCTGGCCCAAATGGCGGCATCAGTGCTGATAAAGCTCAGGCGCGAGGGCTAGTACCGAGGGCAACGGGTCAGACCACTCTGACGAACAAGTTGTCCGTGGACACCATAGCGAGGCATCCTAAGAATATCAGGACGTAGATAATCCAGCAGGGCACAATCAGAAAGATGGTCACCAGAAACATCGTGAAACATATCGCCGCCACGAAGAAAAGGATGCCAATCACGAACGCGATGTAGCCCCTCTTCTGGTGGGGGTTCCTGTAAATCAACCCGAGTCCCAGCAGTCCCACGAGTGCGGGGACAATGGAGAGGATCAATGCAATCTTGCTGTTGTACTTCCTCCCAACGTCCTGTCCACCCCTCTTGCGGACCCTCTCCTTACGGTCTAGTTCCGGCTCGACGGGGATCTTTCTGAAGCACTTGGGGCAGATGATGCTGCTACTGAGTACGAGCTCACCGCAGTTCGGGCAGTTCCTGTCGACCACGGATTCACCCCTTGAGAACGAACGCCGTGTTCACAGCCGAGACCACCAACTTCCCCTCTTCGGAAAAGACGCGGACTTCGTAGATCTCCAAAGACCTGGACTTGTTGATAGGCTTGCAGACGGCCCTGAGCCTCCCCTGGGCGGGCCTGTAGTAGTTAATGGTGGTACTCTGCCCAGTGCAGAGGTGCTTCAGGTTGCACAGGATAGCAAATGTATGGTCGACGAGGGCGTAGATCGCGGCACCGTGACCCCTGCCCATGCTATTCATATGGTCAGGACGGATCTCCATCTCACAGACGCACTCGTCGACCGAGATGGATACGACCTCCACGCCCATCATGCGGGCAAAAGGCGCGTTGTACACATTCATGACGTTGTCGGCGTACTCCCTGATATCCTCCGACATTCTCGCCCTGAGCTCCTCATCGTTCATGTCCAGAGGAAAGCCACATCGTTTTTAGTATCTTGTTCCAGTCCCGCGAGATCCGTGTCGGATCGGAGCCCCCGGTTTTCCCAACCCACCGTCCTTTGGCGTGAGGATTTTCGACCCCTCCCCGGGATATCTGGCTATGCGGGCTTCGACGGGACTTTTTCGGAAACCCCCCCCCCCAATTCCGGTTAAATACCGACTCGGCCATAACCATGGTATGTCGGAGATCGTCACTGTCACTCAGCTGAACTCCCGCGTTAAGACTATACTCGCGGGGTCGCCCGCAGCCAGGGACATCTGGGTCAACGGGGAGATCTCCAACCTCAAGAGATACCCTTCGGGACATTACTATTTCACTCTGAAAGACTCCGGCAGCGAGATCAGGGCGGTGCTCTTCTCGCGCTCCCGCCAGAGGATGGACTTCGAACCGAAAGAGAACATGAAGGTCTCTGCGTTTGGGTCCGTAGACATCTACGTGGAGCGCGGGGTGTACCAGTTCGTCGTGGAAAATATGAAAACGGCCGGGGTGGGGGACCTATACCTCGCCTACGAGGCCCTCAAAGCCAAATTGAAGGCCGAGGGGCTATTTGAGCAGTCCCGCAAGCGTCCCCTCCCGAAATACCCCCACGTCATAGGTGTGGTGACCTCTGAGAAAGGCGCTGTCATCCACGATATCATAACCACCTCCAGCTCCAGGTTCCCCGCCGACATCATGTTGGCACCCGCCATGGTCCAGGGGGAGGGTGCTGCCGCATCAATAGTCGCCGGTATACGCCTGCTCAACCGCATCGGGGTTGACGTCATCATCATCGGGAGGGGTGGCGGGTCCCTAGAGGACCTATGGGCCTTCAACGAGGAGCCCGTGGCGAAGGCTATCGCCGCATCTGATGCGCCTGTGGTCTCGGCGGTGGGCCACGAAACTGATTTCACCATTGCCGACTTCGTCGCAGACGTGCGTGCACCCACGCCCACCGGGGCGACAGCCATCATACTGAGGGACCGCACAGAGATCCTAAACCAACTGAACGGGGACATGGCCAGGGCTACTCGTGCCCTGAGGGGCATCATAGACAGGATGAACAGCCGCTTCCGGGTGCTTGACGCCAGGCTCTCCCCAGAGAGGGCGCTAGACGACCTGGGCATGAGGTCCATGCGCTTGGACGACCTGGATGGCCGCGCCGGAAGGTGTCTGAAGGACAAAATCGCTGACATGAGGATGCGCTTCAAAGTCTGCAGCGCTAAACTCTCCCCTGCAGCCGGACTGGCCAGGATCAGCTCCCTTAGGGAGAAAATCGCAGGATTCTTCATAAGGGCCGAGATCGCAGTAGAGAGAGGATATGAGTTGTCCTCGACAAGGCTGGAGTCTCTATCGGCGCGCCTAGAGTTGCTAAACCCTCGTAACGTCCTGTCCAGAGGGTACGGAATGCTTACAGACGAGTCCGGGATGGCCGTCACGTCCATCTCCGACGTGGAGGTCGGAGGGATGATGAGGATTCATTTCAGGGACGGCTCTGCGGACGCCGAGATCAAGGAGAAAAGATTAAATGACTAAGACGACCGATGTTGAACAGATGAGCTTTGAACAGAGCATCGACGCTCTTGAAGAGCTGGTAAAGAAGTTAGAGGACGGAAGAATCGACCTGGACGAGAGCCTGGGGATCTACGAGCAGGCAGTCGCGCTGAGAGACCACTGCAGGACAATCTTGGAGGACGGCGAACGCAGGATCCGCAAGATAATGGAGACCGCCAACGGGGTCCAGGAAGAGGAATTCGACATCGATTGACAGTGGACCAGAGGACGACACCGTTGTCCTTAGCCCACCTCCTCGTGTTCTTGTATAACTCCGTCTTGACGAAGCACGCGTCAGAGAACGCAAGCCTCAATGCCCCTCCCAGCTCGCCCGCGGTGAGGTTGCGGCTATTGAAAAAAGCCGAAGTTCTTGCGCAGGGTTATCAAAAAAAAATATCCACAGTGTCATGGCTCCTGGCCGCGTCCTACTGATCCTCCAGAGCATGAGCCTCCTTGTCTAACCTTGACAGGATCGCCTTCCTGCCCATGTGATAGCTATTGGAGTTGAATATGACGGTGTCCACCATGGATCCGACGTTAAGCGACAGCGTCCTGGGGTCGATAAAGCGTTCAAAGTTCAGATCCTTAAAGCTCGGGTTGAGCCCTCGCTCTGGGAGATGTACATCAAGAGCTCCACGGGGTAGCTGGCCAACAGCGGGGCCTCTCCCCCCCCCCCCGACTCGACGATCTCTCTGAACCTCGCCAGCATTTTCTTCTCGCCGTACTCGTCGAAGACGTCCTCCAAAGCGTTGCTCCGGATGATCATCATCTCCATGTCACCAATCAGTGTAGAATAAAGGCAGTCTGGCCCTCCTCCAACGAAACTTGTTCAAGTCCGAGTCGATTATCCCTATGACCCTTTCGTCCTTGCAGACCTCCCTCGTGTCCTTGATGGCATTACGGACGTTGTCCTTGAAATGGGCCTCCAGGATCTTCACCCGGTCTTTGTTGATGAACTTCTCGAAAAGCCACTCGTCCGTGACACTTTCCACCAGGAGGTACATGCCGTCGAACACCGACCTCTTTATGGAAATCTGGTTGCAGATGTCATCGGATGTGACTCACGCATTAGTCGGCCTCAGCTCCCTGGCGGAGTTCCAGAGGTCGTGAATGACCCGGGGCGAGTGCGTTGCGACGATCATCTGGATCCCCCTAACCCTGCATATATCCAGAAAGAACCTCCCAAGCTTCTGCTGCCAACAGACATGCAAAGATATCTCCGGCTCGTCCAGGACGACCACGGAGCCAGACTCAGCGTGGAAGAGCAGGGCGAAGAACATGATCAGTATCTGTTTCTCCCCGGAGGAGAGCCTCTGCAGGGGGAGCGACATCCCATTGTTCATAGTAACACCAATCTTGCCGGTGTCCGAGACGGTGATGCTCTTATCTATGAAGATCTCGTTAACGATGTCTTTGAATATGATCACGGACTCAGCCAGAACGTAATTTCTATCGACGTACTCGGCTATGGACGCAGTGAGGTTCTCGTAGCTTTCGCGATCCATGTTGATCTCGTATCTGGAGGGCGGGAATTTCATTCTCGACGGTATGTCCGGCTTGAACCCGGCATCCCTAATGAAGTCCAGCTTGGCCTTCAGGTCCTTTGCCCAGAACTCCAGCTCCCCGTCGGTGAGATCCCTCCTAACCAGCTCTGGATACGGATCCAACTCGGAGTGCTCCTTCGCGTACCTGAACTTCTCGTAGAGCTCGTGGGCGTAGATCTCCAGGGTAGGGGCAATATGACCGTCCCTCCTTTTGACGGCCAGCCTATCCGAGGGGATGTAAACAACACTGCACACCTCCGACATGGCGTCGGAGTTTAGCGGGGTGTCTACCTCGTTCTTCTGCATCAGCGTGTACAGCCTCCCACCGTAGTTTTGGACAATCATGACGGCCTCGTCCTCGAACCAGATCTCCATCCTCTTGAAGGGGATCTCCGACAGGAACTTCACATTACCCTCGAGGGCCGCGTACAGCATGTGCATGAGTGTGCTTTTACCCATCCCGTTAGGGGAGTGGATAAACGTCAGCGGCGTGCAGACGTTTATATCGTAGTCATACTCGGAGAACAGCTTGGAGACGCGGACTAATTTGATCATCATAGGCACCGCTGGAATCGGTTAATGTATTTATGGTCATTGCGCTAGCCTGTGCCGCCGTCCGGCATCCACATCTAGCTCCGAGTGTTCCAATCACACAATTATGAGCACCGACAATACCAAGTTTACGTGCGAACCCAGATTGTTGGATGAAACTATAATTATAAGCGGACTCTGTTCACAATGTTGTAACAAAATAAATCGAAATCTGGTTAACATCAAGAGAATCACAGGAATATTTTAACAATTTCCTAGTTTGTTATACTTATTAAGATGCAAACACCTTCTTCCGATACCTAAAGCCCCTCTTCTACGACTCAGATTTCCAGAGTATCCCGAGCTGTATGAAGATCCCCTCCTCCGTCTCAGTGAGACGGAGGAGGAACCCATTTCCTCTCACGGTCGAGTCTGGACATCACGCCAGAATCCACTTATAATCATAGTTTCGTCCAACCGACAACACCGAGTTCGCACGCGAAGTTAGTGTGTAGGTATTCATGAACTGTGCGATTAGAACACAGGGTTAACATTATTAAGCCAGAACATCATATAACGATATATGCTCAAGACAGGTATCAGAGGAGAGAGGATCGTTAAAGTCACAGATAACAACACCGCCGAAGCGCTTGGTAGCGGGACCCTCAGAGTGTTTGCCACCCCCGCAATGATTGCACTGATAGAGGCGACAGCTAGCGGGAGTGTGACCCCGTATCTAAACGAAGGGACGAGTACCGTCGGGACCCACATTGACATTGCCCACTCCGCGGCCACCCCGGTAGGCATGACTGCGACGTGCCAAACGGAACTTGTGGAGGTCGACAGGAAGAGACTAGTTTTCAAGGTCGTCGTCTCCGACGCCAAGGGCGAGATCGGTTCCGGCACTCACGAGAGGTTTGTGGTAGACAACGCCAGGTTCATGTCCAAGGCGGAGTCTAAGCTCCAGTGACCGTCAGTATCAGACTCGAACAGAAGCACGAGCAAAAGAAGGCACCCGCAGAGGATCGTCCTCCTCATTTCGACCATTCCGTAGAGAAGCTCCATCATTGCAGAACACACAAGCATCTTAAGACTGAACGGCTCGATTATCGCCGCTAGCAACACAATGACACGACGCTCTAAACGACTGCTATCGACTCTGGATATGACCGAGGAGAATGCCCTCCCGAATCACATGGTCAACAGATGTCCTATTAGCAAAGCCTCCATCGTGGACATCAGTAGGACCAGGAAGCTCTGGGACATGAACCCTTCGTGGAGTCGCCAGCGATCTCCCCTATGACCAGCGTGGTCCCGAACCTACTGCTCCCAAATACCGAGAGGGTGACCAGGTAGAAGACGAAGGTGACAGTCCCGACGAATACCACAGTAGAGATGATGCCTCCAGTCTCCTCTCCGGGAACAAGGTTACAGACATGGACGCCCCCTCAATCTCGATGATCCCAAGGAATCAGCTGGTCACGGTCCCTATAAGCATGCCCTTCGTTTCGGGCACAGCCCTCACGGGGTCATTGCCCCTGTCCCTCTGGCGCGGTATCTTCCCTGAGGACGAAGACTCCAAGAGCACGGGAATTCTGAACAAACCGATTAGCATCGGGAGCATGACATTGCCCTCCCCAGGACCCTGTCCATAAGTATCTCTAGAATCATGTAAATCAGACCCAGTATGCCCGACAAGACGAACGCAGCTAGCTCCCATAGGAAACTCTCTCACACTAACCAAAGACCACCATGCCGTAGGTGACGAGGAGAACAAAGGATGTTATCCTCCCCAGAGGATCCTCTAAGCCGTTGATCAGGAACCACTGGAGGGGGATAGACATCAGGATCGCGGCAAAGGCCCCTACAAAGCTACCGATCACAACGACCCTGACGGCGTCCATCCTTACTCTGAAGGAATAGTATGTGCTCTGAGAGCACCGACACCGCGTTTCCCTCGTCCAGCGCTCCGATGAATATGGAGGGCACGAAGTCGACGAATAGATACCGATGCGAACATAATGCAATTGCTCACGACATGACGATCCCATCTATGTCTAAGACCCCAGAAAGCGCGCCAGCTATGGCAAAGTAGACTATCAGGAGCATGGCGGCCATGGTACTTACGTGAATCCCTGGGCAAGTTCGTTAAACAAACTCATGCCAGCGCCCGACGGCCATCACCATCTATTGCCGCCAGCGTGGGGTCCATGCCCCCGCGTTCGGACAGCGCCACTCTTAACGTGCTAGACATGACTCAACATCATAGGATAGCAGGCCGCCCGCCCTCTGAACTCACTGCCAGGAGGAAGCGAACAGGTACGCCGAGTTCCTCCTCGAGCCTGCTTACGTCGCCGCCCTTATAGAACACAGTGACCACCTCGGTCACTGTCACGCCGGCGTCCCTTAGTGCGCCAACGACGGCGCGGACTGTCCCCCCAGTGCTCACAACGTCATCTATTATGGCGGCCCTCGTCCCGGGGACTATGCAGTTGATGTACATCGGCGACTTAGAGTAGCCGGTACGCTGGTCCAGGGTGATCTCTCCAGGCAGGCCGTAGGGTCTCTTCCTGATCACGGAGTACGGAATGCCGGACATCAGGGTCACGCAAGCGGCCAACGGGATACCCATGGCCTCAGGCGCGAGGACAACGTCACAATCCAGATTGGCCGTCTCCAGAATGCCCACGACCACCTCTTCCAGCAGCGCTGATTCCATGGCGGGCACGCCGTCACTGACCGGGTTGACGAAATAAGGATAACTGTCCCTGTCCACAACAGGACTGGATAGGAACAACCTCTCTAGCAGAGGGTAGCCAGATGCCATACGCGTCTAACGACATCCATTTTTATAGTATTTGCCCATCCCGCCAGTGATCAACATGGATGTCGAACAGAGGCTGGCCCTTATAACGAGGAACACCGAAGAAATCGTCACCGAAGAGGAACTTCGTACCTTACTAACTGAGAAGGAGGAGCCCACTGTCTACATCGGATTCGAGCCCTCCGGTCTCGTGCACTTGGGGTGGGTACTGGTGGCGCAGAAGATCAGGGATCTTTGCGATGCCGGATTCAAGGTCACCGTTTTCTGGGCGGACTGGCATGCATACATCAACGACAAGCTCGGGGGAAACCTCGAGAACATCCGCACCTGCGCTAGGTACATGCAGGATTGCTTCATCGCGCTCGGGGTCCCCGAAGACAGAGTCGAGTTTAAGTACGCCAGCGATATCCTCAGTGACATAGAGTACTGGGAGACGGTGATCAAGATTGCCAAGGTCACCTCGCTATCCAGGGTCAAGAGAGCCATGACCATCATGGGGAGGTCCGAGGCCGAGGCCGAGGTAGACACGTCGAAGGTATTCTACCCCATTCTCCAAGCCACCGACATATTCTGCATGGGTCTTGATATGGCCTACGCCGGCCTCGACCAGAGGAGAGCTCATATGCTCGCCAGGGACGCCGCAGACAGGCTCGGACTGAAGAAGCCTATCGCAATCCACACCCCCCTGCTTCCCGGACTGAAAGGCGGCAATAGGATGGACCCCGTCGAGTCCAAGATGTCTAAGAGCGACCCCAGCGGCAGCGTCAAGATCCACGACACCAGGGACGAGATCGCTGCCAAAATGAAAAAGGCCTATTGCCCACCTGAGAAGGAGCACGAGGGCGAGAATCCTGTGCTGATGCTCTGTAGGTATATCCTGTTCCCTAGGAACAGATCCATACACATTGAGAGACCTGAGAAGTACGGTGGGCCGGTGGACTATTCTACGTACGAGGAACTCGCTGATGCCTACTTCTTTGGCACCCTATCCCCGGTGGACCTGAAGGCCGGCGTGACGGACGGCCTCGACAGGACTCTTCAGCCTGTGAGGGACTACTTCACGGCGAAGCCCGAGAACCATGATGCCATACTCAAGATCGTCGAGTCCGTCAATAAACTCAGATGAAACCAGAGTCGGAGGACCTCCCCCTTCGGCATTCTTCTCTTTCACCCACATTCCGGGACATGACATGGGTCTGTTCACAGGCCTAGGTTTAAGGAGCCATCCTACATCATCTACTTCCTGCACTTGATCTCACGAAAGGTATCCATGGTCTTGGACATGCAGATGTTCAGCATGGCCTCAGCATCCCCAATCCCGGTGAGCCCCGCGGCGCCCCCGTGGCCCCCGCCATCGGACATGGTTTCCTATCCAATGTTGGACATAATCTCGCCTAGGTGAATACCCTTCCTCACGGCTTCCTGGGTGGCCCTCCCGCTAAGGCGAAAACACTCGTCTCTTTGGGACCCCACGAACGCCACGTCCGCCCCGGCGGCCATGATGGCTTTGCAGGAGGACGCCTCAAAGCTTCCACCAAAGGAAATGGCAACGATCATCTCACCCACTCTCTCGAACCTGGAGCGCTCGATGGCCTTCATCATGGCGATCTTCTCAGACATACTGACCGGAGTATGAATGAGGTCCATGGCCTCGTCCATGTCAATGCCGCACCTGACCATCAGGTCAGAAAACACGGAGAGCATCGATGGCCTGGCAAACTCGAAGTGGCCGCTGTCGGTAAGCATTCCGCCAAGCAGCATTAGCCCCATGTCCCTGGTGATCTCCGCGCCGGCAGTGTCTATCAGTTCCTTGACAATCTCGCAGCAGGAGGTCCTACCGTCATCACAGTAGAATGTCTCCACGTCCCACTTCCCGGTGGGCTTGTGGTGGTCGATGACGATCGCGTCGCGCGGAACGGAATCTACACCCTTCAACTGCTCGGGAGAAGACGTGTCTACGACCACGACCCTGTCGTAAGCGGACAAGTCACAGGACTCCAGAATCTCCACACCCATCTTCTCGGTCACTATACGGGAGACCCTGTCCAGACCGCTGGGTGCATATGTGTCCGTATCGGGAAACGCCTTCGATAACGCGTAAGCCGATCCTACGGCGTCCATGTCGGCGTTGCCATGTACAAGCACGATCTTCCTGCCATGTCTCAGTTCTTCAGCGATGCGGCTCAGCATGACCGCTGATGTTAAAGGATGGATAAAATAGAAGGGGGGCGCCCGGAAGCGCCATTGAGGTTATTTCCTGCCAGTCAAGATCTAAATCATCTTGTTCTGACCCAGCTCAATGATCTGAATGTCGAAATCGTAGAGTCTTACCGTGACCAGAATAGTGGCCACTGCGAACGCCAGCATGTAAACTATATCTTCCAACACCAAGATCAGATCTTCGTACATCAGGATCTGCATGGCCATTATCAAGTGAAGAACAAGATGATGAACATCGAGATTATGGCCAGGATACTCAGAAGCATCGTCATCGTCTGGGCGGATTTGCAGTTCTTTGCGAAGGCTTCCAGGATCATGTACAGCCCCGGCGTGCAAATGATGACCAGGAACATCAAGACCATCACCAGCACCTAATCGACAATTCCGAGGGACATGCTAGGTCTTTGAGGCTGACACTGAAGGACCCTGCGATGGTGTCGGCCATGGAGCCCATGTAAATGTTCATGCCTACCATGTAGACCAGTTCCACGACGGCGGCGATCACAATCTTCCCGCTGACGATGGACGTCCTCTTGATAGGCATCGTGAGCGGGGTTTCCAGGGTCTTGTTCTCCTTATCGGAGCTTATGGAGCTGATGGCGATACTGCCGACCATCACAATGATGATCATGATGACTCGCGGAATCATGAACATCTGCCTGGTGATCTTGTTGAAGATGTCGGCAAGGGTAATGTCTGAGTACACCTCGCCCCTTGACCACCATACTGATACTGTCACCCCGGGACACCAAGAGGTTCATGATGAACGTGTAGTTCACGTTGCTGAAACTCTCTGAGATCAGCACCTTGAATAGGCTAAAGCTGAGGATGGAGACGACATCACGAACAACGACACAGTCGAACAGGCCCGTGGGTTTATGTAGGTAGTGCTGGTCCATGCTGATTCTGGTCTCGGACGCGATCGATTCATTGAAGGCTTCCGCATTTGGCAGCGCCAACACGTTTGCCAGTCCGCGTTCCTGCATCTCAGCCTTGGAGAACTATGACCGCTTCATAATTAAGAGGTTCGTCAGGGAGACGAAGAATTAAGATGCATGGGCTTAGCATAAAGCCAGTATCTCGCGACTTCATCCGCATCTCCTGCCCATTATTTTATATTTAACGATATCTGATTGGCATTTACTTCGTCCAAATGACACCACAACGTCCGAGGCGCATTCTGTTCATATCAGAGATTCCCAATTTGCAGGACTCCTCTGCATGCTGCCGGATGAAACCATCCCAGCTGGATGGAAGCGGACGGGCCCGTGTCCTCCACATCAAGGTTATATCTATCCTAGGTATCGCAACCTCATGATTCAGTGTCCGCGCGGTACAAGGGACTTTCTCCCTGATGAGATGGAAAAACGCAGATTCTATGAGGACAAACTTAGGTATACCGCGCAGACCTTCGGGTTCAGGGAAGTCGAGACCCCCATGTTCGAGGATGCAGAGTTATTCATCCTCAGGTCCGGCCCCAACGTGATCAAGGAGCTCTACACATTCGAGGACAAGGGCGGCAGGCAGATGGCCCTCCGCCCCGAGATGACCGCACCAGTGGTGAGGATGTTCGTTAACGGCATGAGCAACGAGCCCAGACCGATTAAGGTATTCTACTTCGGGCAATGCTTCAGATACGAGCGTCCCCAAAACGGCAGGTACAGGGAGTTCTTTCAGTTCGGCGCTGAGGTCATTGGCGGCGCCACCCCTGAGACCGACGCGGAAGCGATCGCTCTAGCGCATGCACTTATAGGGCAGATAGGCGTCAAGGACTATCGCATCAAGATCGGTCACATTGGTGTGCTTAGGCAGAGGATCACGGACGCTGGCGTCCCGGATGAAAGGACTGCCGAGGTGCTGCAGAAGCTGGATAAGAAGCTCTACGATGAGGTCCGCCCGCTCATGCAGGACATGGGGGTCTCTGAGGAGGACATCGACAACATCTTCTCGCTAACTGAGACCGTCGGCGACATCAAGGTCCTAGACAGGGTCCCGGGGGAGGCTGGGGACTGGCTCAAGCATATTGTCACCTATCTGGACGCCATGGGTATTAGGGACCTAGAGATCGACCTGGGCGTCGTCAGGGGTCTGGACTACTACACTGGCATGGTGTTCGAAGTGGAGGCCCCAGCCCTGGGCGCGGAGAAGCAAATCTGCGGAGGCGGGTCCTACACGCTATCCGAGCTCTTCGGAGGGGAGAAGGTGTTCTCCACAGGGTTCGCCATAGGGTTTGATAGGATCCTGCTAGCACTGGAGAAGGAGGGGTCCGGGTACACCCTCGCGGGCATCGATGCCTACGTGATGCCGGTGACCGACGATATGAGGGTTAAAGCGGCTGGGATCGCCGCGGGGCTTAGAGCGGCAGGTATTTCAGCCGACATGGACATCATGGGCAGAAAGATGGCCAAGGCGCTGAAGTTCGCGTCCTCGGCCGGAGCTAGATATGCGGTTATCGTCGGGGCAAAGGAGATGGAGCAAGACTCTGTCACTCTCAGAGACATGTCCACCGGGGAGCAAACGCTTGTGAGGGTGGCAGAACTCTGTGGAAAGATCCAGCGATCAGAACATCACGTGTACTTGACGCCCTCATACAGGATCGAGGCGATGTTCCCGTTGGTTATGTTAAGCGTGTAATCCTCAACGATAGTGGAGGAACCTAGCGGGATACTGGAATCGTTTCCGATGAAGTATTTAGGTTCCGTCTATATCGGTCCGCTGATCGGAAACAAATATCCAAGACTAACGAGTGCCCTGATGCGCTTTATAGTTATCGAATTTGTGCTATTGACAAAAACATTTTTCGATGTTACATCTGTGTTGTTACCGATAATTATATCGAACTGTGTTGGCGTGAGGTTTATGCTTGCGTTGGTCTGTATATCGTTGCTGGTAAGTCTTAAATTATATTCTAGACTGTAGAATACACCTTCAAAAACACTCAGGATTTTACAGTTGTATTCTACAAGATGTGGTTAACCGTTTGGTTGAAATCAATGCTGTACGTAGTGGCCGTGGTGCGTCTGATTCCTGGTATGTCTATCGTTCCAAAACCGATGGAGAAATTAGGGAAGTCCGCCGGGATCCAATCTGGAGGACCAAAATCATCAAGGAACAACTGGATGTTTTACATGCTGATTGAGCCTGATCTCTCGCCCATATAATAATCAGATCCGTCGAATCCGGCGACACAAAGCAATACGTTTTCTGGTGATACCGATTCGCCATCCACGTTCATATTGAACTTGAATGTCACTATAGATCCGGGTGGAGCATGCTCCCCCCAGTATTTCCCGGCTATCCCACGCTGCATATACGAGAGTTCCGGCCAGCGTAACGATGACGACGACCATCAGGATGACAACAGAGAAGGTTCCTGTCCAGGAGGTTTCTCTGAATCTCATCCAATACATCTGGGTTCGACAATTAGAGGGTAAGATATTAAAACATTGCTTTATCGGGGATGAAGCCTCATACGTGTCCCATATTGTACCTATATCTAGTTATCCGGTTGTGTGCATAGACTGTTTAAGCAGACAAATCAATGTACAGTACGACATAAGACATTAATAGCGTATACACACATGTGTGCGTGATCACGATGGTAATCCTTCTAGTAGATGGGAAGGAGATGGTTTGCAAGTACAGGTACGCTGTGGTGGACTACCGTTCCACCTATAACAATCTGGACGACCTAGGCCTTAGGAAGAAGAGGCCGCAGGTCGATGGCTTACTAGTCGCCACTAACAAGACGTTGATCTCCTTCTTAATGACTAAGTTCGGCAGGGACATCAGGATCTTGATCTGATGATCGTCGTGAGATTTCTATTTATCTTCGTACCCTTCGTCTACGCCACCAAGGCCACTCTCCTTGAGAATGGCGGTGACTACATGGATGAGTACAACGCTAGCATCGAGTACGACTACTATACGGAATACCTTGATCAGATATCACTGGGGAACACGGGCAATACGATCTCGCCGGGCTATTCCATTGAAGTGCTGGTTCTGATATCCCCGGACTTCGAACACGGATATGACGGCTGACAGGGACGTCTCGGTCCTTGCAAACCTTATGCTCGACGGCGGGGCCTCGACATAGGTCATGGTGCTGGCAGTCATCAGCGAGACTCCTGATACTCAGGGTCGTCCAAATCAGAGGGCTCTTGGGATCGCCAACAATGTTGCCGTCCAGCGGAATTCGAGCGCGTGTCGATTTCTAGCCGCACCTTCTGTGCGGGCTTACCGCCCGCACTAAAGGCCCTAGCCCTTCCCTGCTTGATAGACTCAGATGCACCCTCGGATCCCTCAAAGCGTTTTTGATCCGTGCTTGCCCTTAAAAATAGTCGTTGTAGAGATGGCGATCATATCAGTGAGCTCAGTGACACTACCGCGGCTCATGATCTCAGGCAGTACTGCCGGCATATGTCTGCATTGCTTCTCGTCCAACTCGGACATTATCACATCGCGGAATTCCTGTACATCGTTGGAATCGATTACGCACTGTATGGTTGACCATGCAGGATATAAAGATAATCATTAATTTAATTTCTTAACAGACCCTTAACTACCGAACGTCCATCAGGAATCATGGAAGGCATAAAGGCGGTCGGTTTCGACCTTGACGGCACGTTCATGAGAACGCGTGTAGACCATGCGAAGCTGGATGATGCCGACCGCCGGGTCTGCCTGGAACACAGAATACCGTTCGACGAGATAAACTTCGGGAACGGACCTAAGCGCCCACGCTACCCCATAAAGTTGTGGCTCGAGGCCAACGGTCGCGGCAACGAGTACCCGGCCGTAAGCAGGGCCATAGACCGCGCCTTCACCGACTGCGAGACCGAGTTCGTAGACGAGGCTGTCCCGTTCCCGGGATCCGCCGAGGCCATAGATGAGCTAAAGTCCATGGGTTACAGGGTTGGGATTCTCACGCGCGGAAGCCTGGAGTATGCCATCCTTGCTCTCGGCCCACTTTTTGATAAGTTCGACGCCGTAATTGGCCGCGACCACAGCGACTACGACAACGCCAAGCCCTCGCCTGCCGCCATGAGGGAGTTTGCTGTTGAGCTGGGCGTGGAGCCCGAAGAGATACTCTACGTGGGCGATAACGTAACCGACTGGCAATCCGCCAGGGACGCAGGCGCGATGTTCGTCGGCGTTAGGACCGGCTTCGGTTCCGATGGGCTCTGGCACAACGCCGACCCATCCATCCCTGTGATCAACTACGCTAGAGATGTTGTGAAGCTGCTCCGCAGACGGCAACGAGATCCCAAGGACTGATAGTACGGCCACGTCGGCCGATTCCTTCCGGTTTTGATCAAAAGTAATAGGTTTGTAGTAAATAGTTTATCAAGCTCGAGCCGCACGATCACTCGGTTCCGTCGCCTAGCTTGTGGACGCGATCTAATACCTTCATGTGCTCGAGATCGTCGTATCTGAACCTCTTAAGGTTATAAGAGAAGGTCCTGTCGGCGGGCACGATCTTCTTGACGACCTGAATAAGGGAGCTTCCGAGGGACATCAGGCCCTTATTCATATCGATTCCGAACCTGGTCATCCCGCAAACCAGGTGTCCGGGGCTCATTACGTCACGGGGGTCCAGAACGGTCTTGATTTCCCTCTCCATAGATGCGGTGGCAGCATTGTGAATCACATCGGTATTCCAAGCAAAAAACACGCCGAATCCGGTAGTCCTGCCCCCATATCTCATGGCAATGTCGCCCAGGTAGAAGTTGAATCCGAAGGACAACATACCGGTGATCATCTCGTCATCCTTGAAGTAGTAGGGCATGAAGAGCGCGGTGTTCCTATCCACCAGAACCCCGATGACCCCTCCAGGCTCCATCTTCATCTCCTCGAAGCCCTTGTAGCAATCGTCGGTGAAAGTTCCCCAGTGCACTGTGGGGACAATAACTTCTGCAGGTATCTCTCCGACACCGATCCTTCTGGCCCTGAACTCGTAGCACCTCTCTTCCCACTCGTGCTCAGCGATCTTAGAAGCGATCTTCCTTCCGCCGGCCTTCTCGGCCATGGCGTCCACGGCGGCCTCCTCGAGGTCGTTGTGCCTCTCATCACCCTGAAGGGTGACCAGCCAGAGGTTTTTCACGTCGGGTGTGTGGCAGCCGGCCCTGTGTTGGTTCTCGAAGTGTAAGTAGTCAGACCAAGCCACGTGCAAGGGCCTAACGGATGCGTTGTGGACTAGGTCCTGCATGGGGTCGTTCATATCTTTGAGGGCGTCGAACTCATAAGCAAGGCACCTGATCTGTCCCAAGGGGTAGATCCTGAAAGTTATGGTCCCGATAACTCCTAGGGTTCCCTCTGCACCAGAGAAGAACTGATTCAGGTTGAAGGACGCCCTATAAGAGCCGGTCTCGCTATAACCAGTGTTAACGACGGACCCGTCGTCGACGATGATCTCGGCATTCAGCACATTCTCCCTGGCGGAGCCGTACTTGTAGGAACCGATCCCCATGCCATTAGTGGAGTACCATGCTCCAATAGTTCCGGAGGGGAAGGATGAGGGGTATGATCCGATGATGTATCCCTCCTTCATGCAGGCCTCCAGTAGGTTTTTCCATGTGCATCCTCCTTGGACCTTGACGTATAGGCTTTCTTTGTTGATCTCCACCACATGCCTCATCTTGGAAGACACGTCGAGCAGGATACCTGCATTAGTGGGCATGCACCCACCCAGACCCCAAGACGCGTTACCCCTGGGGGTAACGGCGATGCCGTTCTCGTAAGCCAATGCCATGACCCTGGATATCTGGTCCACGGTTTCTGGCCTGATAATGACGTCGGGAACGTTTTTAAAGGCGAGTCCAGCCTCCTTGGGTAGGGGCGCCATGTCATGGCTGTATAGGACCCTATCCATGCCGCTAACGCTAACGTTCACGTCACCCACGATGGCTTTCAACTTCTCGATGATGGCGGGGGTGACCTCCCTGGGCAGCTTGACCTCGTCTACGGTCCTACCCAGGTAGGCGTCCTCAATCCTCCTCATGAACCTCTTGGTGGCCTCGTCGCGATATCTGCTGGAGCACCTGGTGCTGGACCTCCCACCGTACTCTTCGGCCTTGTCGGCAGCGACATCGATGTCACTCTCAGAGACTTCCCCAGTGAGCTTCACGGCGACGGTGCTGCGGTCAGGGACATTCCCGGCGATGGCAAAGTCGGCGATGGCTTTACAGGCGTCCATAAACGCGGCAACGTTCTTCATGGGAACATACATGGTGGGGATGTCAGGGTCCACGCAGGCCTCGGTGTCAATCCCACTGAAGAGCTCGTCGGCTACCTCCTGCTTCAGCTTGACGACGCCGGCCTCAGCCATCATGACATCGGTTATCTCAATATCGGCATCCACGATCTCTTCCTCGCCCTGGAAGGCCATGACAGTTCTCATTCCGTTGAATGAGATCTGCAGGGGCTTGAGGGAGGGGTGCTGGGCGATCTGTGTCCAGACCTCTTGCATTTTGGCGGTGTCGGGGTACTCGTAGGCGACGGCCTTGGTGACCCCAAGAGGAGCTAGCTTGAAAGTAGCCTCGGTGATGATGACGAGCCTTCCATAAGAGGCAGCCAGGGTCTGGATCATGTTGTATCCAGACATATAGTAGCCGATGTGGTCGTACCCAGTCTCGATAACCCTGCCGGCGGCGTCCACGGCGATGATGTTGGCGACAGTGTCCTTGACGGTGCCGAACTTGTAGGAGCCGATGCCTTCCTGCTCGGAGTAGACCCAGTCCTCCACGGTGGGGTCCTCTCCAGCGGGGCGGACGCCCAGGGTGAAGCCTTCGGCCTCGACGGCCTTCCTGATGGCGCTGAACCCGCATCCGGCCTGGACCCTAACGGTCATGGCATCGGCGTCGATGCTAACGATGGCGTTCATGTCGGACATGTCCACGAGGACGTCGCCTTCGGTGTGAGTGCCCGTCCTGCTCATCGGGGAAACAGAGCCCCCTGCAGATATGATCGCGGAGACGGCCTTAGCGAGCTCGTCGGTGTTGGCGGGCCTAATTACGATTTTGCCCTCGACCTCTGCGATCTTAGAGTTACCGATGAAGGAGGAGACATACTCCACAGTCTCGGCCGAGATCTTACTGCATTCTGCGTTGCTTTTCATGAGTTGGACCTCCACTGCTAATCCAGTGGCTGATTTAACGATAACGCGTACAGCCTAATGCGTTATAAGGGTTTTCCGTCTAGAATAGAAATGAGAGAAAATGAAATGAGTCTGTCCTCCGCGATAAGTCTGGCTGTTTCCTCGAGATCGGTCCGGAACAGGTGCGTCCGGCACCTACAGTCAGAACATCCGAAACCCTCCGCAGGGCGTCATTCCATACTCGGCGTCCATGGATACGGAAAAGCACTCAAGAATAAAGTCCAAATAGAATGCATATGCCTCCCCGAATTCACCGCTATGGTCAGCGGTCTATGTACCAGCGTACTCTCTTATCCCGGAAAAGTGACGAGAGAGACCCTCTAGTCCAGCCCGCCCAGAGCACTGCCTACGCAGCAGTAGCTACTGGTCGGGAAGCGCAAGGTGCCCAGGGCCCTAACGTCCAGTTCGACGTCAGAGCCAAGGGCTATTTCCAAAATGTAGGTTCCAAGGCACCTCGTGCGGCCCTGCGATGGTCCTTATCCTCGACCTGCGAGCGGGTCTTGATACGGATCAGAATGCTACTATCGTCTATCTTCGACGGGGCGATATCAGCGATCTCGCCGAGCTTTCTACCGTAGATTGAGACATTCTCCAGGTATTCCCTGTGCTCGTTATACGGGATCTTAATCCTCAGCCCGTCCAGGTGCAGGACCATGGGCGCCGGCCTAAGGCACATGTTGATAGGCTTGTACTCCTCCAGCACAGTCTTGACTTCCGCGGGGTGCACGAACAGCGGATCCTCTTCCAAGCTGCGCTTCTTATCCTTCAGGACGGCCTCCATAGTGTCGGCGATCTCCTCGAGCTTCGCCCTCTCTAACGGCGTCCTCATTCTGGTGGCCTTACGGCCCACACCGGTGACGATGGCATCGCAAGTGTCCTCGATACCTTCCGGGACGGGCCCAGAAACCAGAACTGTAGGGACGTGAATCTTTCTCATCAGCTCGGCCTTGGCCTCGACGCAATTTTTAAAGTTACCCATCATGAAGATAACCCCGTCGTACTCGTCGAGAATTATTCTCTCGGTCAAGGAGATCTGAGCAGTCGCCTTGCCGCGCCCCCTGGCCATACCCATGACCACAGTAATGGCACCGTATCTCCTCAGCTCTTCCGCAATGTCGCAGATGGGGTGGGGCATGTGATGCCTCCCTAGAGTGGGTCCGACCACAGCGATCTCGGTCCCTGCCAGGGGGACACTCTTGACCACGCCTCCGATATCGTTGCAAACCCTCTCGATGGCCTCCCTGTCCTCCTCCGGCACTGACATGATGACGGTGAGCATCTGGGAACTCCTGTTCTTCTGAAGGATGGCCCCGCCCACATCGTCGATGAGCTCGTAAAGCTCTTCGGAGCGATATACGCCTCCGTCGTACATTATGACCTCAAACATCGGTAGAACCTCCCATGGATTTGTGAACCTCCTTCCCCCTCTCGATCATCTCGGGAAGAAGGATCTCCTCCGTCGCGATGACGGTGATTACATTGCCGCTGATCAGAGTCTTTCTGTTCTTGATGCCTTCCGGTATCGTCCTCCACAGGGCGCCCATGATCTCACGCCTATCGTCCTCACCGGAAGCCACCACTATGGCGTTGACGTCGGCCTCCTTGACCCCAGCAACATCCAAATCGAATCTAGTCTGCTGGTAGACGGCCTTCCTTCCGTACCTCATCCATAGCTCCCTGAGGATGTCCGGAGCGTAGCGCTCCTGGGTGATCGTCACGTGGACACCAGAGATGTCGGTCCTAACCGTGGCAACATCCGCCACCGTCTTGGGGGCTGGCTCGGTTCTGAGGATAATGGAGAAGATAAACAGGGGAGTGGTTGGTTCAAGGATCAACCTGACTTTATTAATTAGCACCGTTTTGTTCAGGTCGCTCATTATGTCGTCGAAGAGCATCGCGTAGGCGTCGTTGCCGTACAGGTCCCCTCCGATTATCTCTATGTCCATCAGACCACCTCACAGGAACCCGGAGCTCAGCAGCGCGCCTCCGACGGCACCTATATACTGAGAATCCGGCGGGACGATGGGCTTCTCGCCGAGGACCTTGCCCATCTGGGTGACCAGACCCGAGATCAGTGATGTCCCGCCCACCTGAATGATGGGGTGCCTGACATCAATCTCCTGGAGCTGCTGCTCGTAGACCTGCTCGGCGACGGAGTGGCACGCCGCGGCCGCCACATCCTCGAAACTCTTCCCCTCCCCTAGGGTGGTGACCAAGTCTTGGATGCCGAAGACGGAGCAATAGGAGTTCATCTTTGCGTTCTTCCAGTCCCCCTTGTCAGCCAACGCGCCGAGCTCGGTGACGGCGATCTTCATTCTCCTGGAGGTCATCTCGAGGAACCTCCCGGACGCGCCGGCGCAAATCCCCCCCATGGTGAAGTTGTCGGGGACTCCGTCTCTGACAGTGATGGCCTTGTTGTCCATGCCTCCTATATCGATGATAGTAGCCTCACCCCTCTGCCTGTCGGCGAGCCAGACAGCTCCCTTGGAGTTAACGGTGAGCTCCTCCTGGACCAACTTGGCGCCAAAGTACTCCCCAAGAGTGAACCTACCGTAACCGGTGGTCCCTATGGCCTCTATGTCCTTCAGCTCGACCCCGGCCTGCTTCATGGCGTTTTCCAACACCTGGGTGGCGGACTTCACCACATCCCCGGAGGCGGTCCAGTCTTTCCCAATAATCTTATTGTTTTTCATGACGACGGCCTTGGTGGTGGAGGATCCGGAGTCCAGCCCCACGGTAAGGCCGGTCTGTCTCTCCCTGGCCAAGAGTTCTTTCCTGGTAACGATGGTGACCAGGGCCTCCATCCTGGTGAGCAGCTGAGATGCCTTGAGTCTCTCCGTGAAGGAGTAAGTGACTACGGGCAACCTGGTGTTCTCCTGAATGAAACGCCTGAGCTCATTCCTGATGAGGGCAGCCTCTGCGCACCTGAAGCAGGTAGTTATGAACACTGCGTCCGCGTCGTACTTTTCATCCGCTAGCTGGGTGGCCCTTGCAATCATCAATTTGAGCTGGGGGGAGCTGGGCCTAAATCCGAACCTCCTAACTGCTTCATCTATGTCGGCGGCGGAGACGTCCGGGTATACGATCTTGGCTCCGACGGACCTGGCCGCCTTCTCGATCTCGTACTGTACGCTGCTGTACTCCGTGCCGCATGAGAGCTGTGCTATCTTGATGGTCACTGCAGTCCCTCCAGGAATTCCTTGGTCTGGGCGACGAAGTTTACCGCCTGCTCGTTATCCTCTGGGTAGCTCACATGAAGCGTGGGGATCCCGCGCCTTTTGATTAGGTACTTCACCATCAGGTTAGATCTCTCGCACCCGACGCATCCAAAACTATAGGGGCAGTCATCCATGATGATGGCTGCATCGGCCTCTTCCATCATGGGTCCCCACAGGGCAAGTCTCCCTCTGACACCAGACGGGACCTCAACGCCCGTGTACTTCAGACCCTTGACGACGTCGTCGAGGGTGACATTCATGGGAGGCATGTCCACTTCAAGGTTGTCGACCCTCTCTTGGATAGCCGCCATTGCGCTGAGGGGCTCATGCCCGAACCTCTCAACCAGATCGAACAGCACGAGACTGTTCGGCGGATCTATGAAGACTTTCATCACTCCACCTCGCAAATATTCTTGAAATCACTTACTGAAATGCGTTTCTTCTCGACGGATGGAACGTATTTGACTCCCTCGTCCACCCTGTCCAAAGCATACTGGATGCGGGCGAGCAGTGCCCATTCCTCCTCCAACTGCGCATACCCCGGCCTGGTCCCATGTTGGGCCCTGCACCTGCGCGGGTCGCTGCAGGGGTACGCCCTGACCTTGGAAAACACCTCGTTAGGGTACTTTTCCCTAACTTTCATTAGGATGCGGAGCACGATCTCCCTGGACGCCTCTACGAGGCACCCGTAGCAGGTCTCCTTTATGATAGCCGCTTCGCCGTCGGAATGTACCATGCGGGACAACTGATCCGGCGTGAGCATCGACCTGGGCGAGATCATAAACAACCTAGTCTCCCTCTCCTTGCTCATAGTTCTTCCTCCGTGATGTAGACGACATCTTCCTCGTTCAGGTTTTTCATGAGCCTGTCGAGGTCGTCGACGAACTTTCCAATGATGTTCGTTCCGTATGACTCCTCTCCCGTCGGGCCGAAATCTTTACTGTCTTCTAGCCTAATGCCGATGAGTCCATGGTGAGGCCTAGCTTGGTTGGTCAGACCGATGTCGCCACGCTTGACCTTCTTGAACGAGTTCTGTGGGTACAAGTTCTTACCCCTGACCTCGTCCCCGTAGAATGTGACCATCGGGAGCCCTTCGAAGGTGAACTGCACCTTCAAGATACCGATAGGCTTGTGGTTGAGCCCGGTAACCTTCTTGAAGTAGTGTTTGCTGATGGGATCCCTATCAGACAACTGGATCCTGAAGACCCTGTCCCTGGGCACCCCGAACGTTTCGACCTCCCCGTTTTTGAGGGCGTTGATCGTGTTCTCGGGGGTCTGCTCCACGATTATTGCGTCGTCGGAGGTGTTCCCAGTCCTGACGGCCCTGATGCCCGCTTCCTCCAAGAATCTCTCTCCCTTGGCCTGCGTCATGCCAACAGCGAGAGCGCGAGGCGGGTCGGTCACGATGGTCATTTTGCTGCCGACCCTGGCGTGAGCCAGGATGCCCCTCCCCATGACGACTTGCCCGGCGGCATTGTGAACGGAAGACGCTTGCCTCCTCATCCTGTATATGTACAGGCGACCCGTGCCGTTCCCGTCATTCCTGACGGTCACGGACCCCACGTCCCTGACCTTGGAGTCTTCCGCGGGCAGTGTGACGTCCATATCCTTGGAACATGCGATGAAGCTGCCCGTGGCCTCGGAGATGTCCATGACGCCGCTGGACGACAGAATGAGCACGTGCTCGGCTGACTCAGGGGAGTCGCGGTTCAAGACGACCCTAACGTTGGTCTCCACCCTGTAGCCATCCTCTAACCTCATACTTAGGTCGTCGGTGACCTTTACGTTCTCGATGCTAGTCTCCGACATCACCGGCCTGACAGAGAGGATTCTCTCTCCTTCCTTGAGGTCATCCAGGATATGCCTCCCGATGGTGACCCTCCCGATGACCCCCTGCCCAGCCCCGTAAGAGCCGGAGTGGTTGTCGCGGGCTATCATAAAGTACGTGGTGTGATTGTCGAAGCCGCCTAGAAACAGGAAGCAGTCATACATCCTGTAGCTATACGTCCCCTTGTCCGTCTCCAAGTCGGTGGGGAACGACCCGAATGCCACGATCTCGTGGGTGACCCATCTGATGTTGATCCCCGACATCCTGTCTATGAGCCGCGTCCTCCACATTTGAGCCTCGGGTGTGTTGTTGAGGTGCATGACGAAGGATCCGCGATCGGTCTCGAACCGGAAGTCGCTGGTCTCGGAGACCACTTTTTCCTCAGAGAGGTGGACGGCGACCAGAGTCCCCTTCTGGTAGGGTTCCCCGGCGATGGCCGTTTTGAGTGTGGCCCCAGCCCTGAGCTTTTTCTCGACCCCGTTCACTATGACGATCATCTGCACTCACCCCCCGGAAGCATCGACTGGACCTTCGAGACGATTTCGTCCAGCTTATCTTGCGTGGTGGTGACCCCTCTGACAACGCCGGTGACAATCTCCACGATCTCGCCCTTGGTCTGGATCTTGTCCTCGGGGGGCATGACGGCCTTGGTCTTCACTCCTATGGCGGCGAAGTCCTCGTAGTCCACGGGACACTGCGCCACGATGATGGCGGGGATGTCCACGTTCCTGAGGATAAGTCTTGCTTTGTAGATAATGTGCATACGCACGTTACCGAGGTGGATCAGGGCAACCTTGTACTGCTGGATCCTATCTGCCTCGATGGGGTCTAGTCCAAAGTAAGACCCCGTGGTCATGTCAGGCGCGTCCGCAGGCACGCCCGAGCCGGCGTTCACCACGAGGACGCTTGTGTCGATCCCCTCCTCCCTGAGCGCGTACGTGATCTCGCAAACGGGCTTGGTGATGTGCCTGCGCCCGGGTCCCATGGCGATCGCAACCACATCTTTTCCGGACTCGGAAATGGTAGCCCTTTGGGCCAGCCCGCCCCCGACGCCGAGTCCCATTGACTCCCTGCACTCTATGAAGCTGAGATGGCGTCCCATCTTTTGCTTCATGCTCACTCACCTTCTGGGACTGGCTCCATCGCAAACTCCTTGAGGACCTCCTCGGGATTTCCGATGGAAATTACCTTCCCGCCTTTCATGAACGCTGCGCGGTCGCAACAGTTCATGACGAAGTCCATGTCGTGGCTGACCACGATGAACGTCTCGCCCAGGGTCTCTCTAGCGCGGATAACGGACTTCGCGATGATAGTCTTGGTGATCGGATCCATGGTCCCAGTGGGCTCATCGAGTATGATGACCCTATGCTCCTTGATGAGGACCTGCGCAAAGGCTATTCTCTGGCACTCCCCCACGGAGAGCGAGTTAGGGTAGGAGTAAAGGATCTTCTCGATGTTTTGCTTCTCGAACCCCACGCTTAAGAGCACCTGGATAGCCTTGACCTTAGCCAGCTCAGCAGGCATCTTCATGCCGATGCAGGTGGACAAGTTCTGGAGAACGGTGTCGAAGGGGTACAAGGTGTACTCCTGGTGCAGGAACCCAATGTAAGGGGTGGCTCTCCCCTTACCGGCGAACCCGGACTCGGACATGTCAATCCAGTTGTCCCCGATCCTAATCTTGACGGAACCGGATGTGACGGGGGTCATCCCCGCGATCATCCTGGAGGTGGTGGTCTTGCCGGCCCCAGAGTACCCGACTAGCGCGAAGACCTCCCTCTCCTTTATGTCAAACGTGACGCCGTCCACGGCCTTGACGACCCCCCTAACAACGGAGAAAAAGTGCTTGATAGCGTTGTCCAATACAATGAGAGGATCCCCCAGCTCACCCTGCGCAGATTTTTCAAAATGGTAGTCCTTCATGAACTCGGCCGTGACCTCCTTAGGAGCACCCTTCTTCAAAATGTTGCCCTCCTCTAGCAGTACAGCCTCATCGGCCATCCTGTCGACCGCTTCGGGCCAGTGGGAGGCGAACAGCATGCAGATCCCGTGGGACCTGACATAGTCAATCAAGCCCTTATGGACGATCTCGGCGGTGGTGGGATCCAACGTCCCGGTAGGCTCATCGGCTAGGAAGAACAGGGGCTCTTTGGCAAGCTGCCTGGCCATAACCACTCTCTGCTTCTCTCCGCCGGACAAATCCCTAGCGATGTGGGTTGTCCTGTGGGTCATGTTGACCAGTTTTAGCATATCGATGGCCTTGTTAATGCGGTCGTCGCCCTGAACGTCCGCGGGGATGGCTTCCATAACATTCTCGACAACGGACATGTCACCGAAGAGCGCGAAAGTCCTCTGAAGCATGATGGCGATGTGTCCCTTGACCGCCTGCCTGAGGAAATTGTCGGGCTTAAGGGACCAGAAATCGACTGCGAGTGTCTCGGTGTCCCCGCCACACTTGCCGCATTTGACGCCTGGGTAAGGGAGATCCAGGTTGCCGCAAGTCTTACAACGGTTGACATTGTAGATCACGCGGCCGCTGTCGGGGGCGTACTCCTCACTCCCCCGGATCATGTGGATGAGAACACTCTTCCCGGCGGCGCTCTTACCGATAAGTCCGAGGATCTTGCTGGTCGTGAGCCTTGCGCTGAAGTCCTTGAGGACGCAACAGCCGTTGAAAGACTTCGAGACGTTCTCAATAACCAATAGGTCTACCGACTCTTGAGCCATGGACATTGGAACTGTTCTTTTAATTTAAAGTATCGATGAATCACAACGGAAAATACTTCCGTTAACGTCGTGAAATCCTATCTGTCGTTCGAATGCATAAGGGAGAAACACGTTTATTTATTGGATGTATGATGCATCCATATGCTTTCCCGTCCCTCAAGCCTCGGTGGCCCGATGCCCAAGTTCAACGACTACCATATGTGGAAGGCGTTCCAGTGCCTAAACGAGTCCACCCCCGTGGGGAGGAAGAGGCTGTCCCAGCTGCTGGGGATCGGGGAAGGGAGCACGAGGACCATCCTTTCGATGATGCACGAACATAACATGATCACCATCGGAAAAAGCGGGATACTTCTAACAGACACCGGGACCGAGTTCAAGAAGTCTGTTAGCATGAATGTGGCGGATATCTCTATCGGCGACCTCACCATCGGCGACAAGGACTGCGCGGTGCGCGTGCCCAAGATGGCTCGGAACGTCAAGTACGGCTGCGAGGAGAGGGACGCGGCCATCAAGTCGGGAGCCACTGGCGCCACTACGCTGATCTACACCAATGGGAAGCTAATATTCCCCGGCTCCGACTACCCCGTAGACCCGAAGATTGAGTCGAAAATCAAATCGGTGTTCAACCTCAAGAACGACGACGTCGTCATCATAGGGACTGGGCCAACCAAGGAAGCCGCCGAGATCGGGGCAGTCATCGCCGGGCTCACCATCATAGGTGGCCTACGGTTCAATAGGGAGCTCAAGGACATACTGACCCAGAGAAGCACCGGCAACGAACTCATCTCCCTGGCGTTCGCCATCCACGACCTGGTTGGTGGCCTGCCAGTGTGTGCCAAAAGCAGGGACAACCTGGGTATCAGGATCGAGAATGGCGCTGTCATTGACAACGCTTACAGTGGCTCGGTGCTCGAAGAAGTAATAAATGCGGGCACTACAATTAGAAAGGTTGCTACAGCCGGACCCTACAAAGGCATCAGAGTGATTGTCACACCTATAGAGCTGGACAACCGCATCATCGCCGCCATTGGAGTCGTCGACATACGCTCGATGGCGGGGATTAACAACCTGATCAGGCTGAGGAGTGATAACAGTGAGTGAGCAATGCATGGTCTGTATTGACGCGGGCGTCTGCAAGATGAAGACCCTCATCATAGCAAAAGAGAACGGTATAGGCCTCGTAGACATCCAGATCAAGAGCGACTGCCCCAACATCCTGAAGATGTCCTGGAGGCTCGAGCCTATGAGCCCTTACAGTGAGGTCGAGGCCGAGTTTTACAAGTCCGAGATCTACAAACTGGCAAACGACAGCATCCCCCACACCGCCTGTCCCGTCCCGGCGGGGATCGTCAAGGCGTTAGAGGTAGCTGGTGGATTGGGCCTCAAGCGCGACTGCAGCATATGCTTCATAGACGATGAGAGCCAGGCCGACCTTAGATGATGCGAGTATATATATCTAACTTCACCAAAACATTTTATAAAACTTTACACTAATTTGTAGTTCATGGTACCAGATGTAGACGCCCCGGGCGATGAACAACTGGAGATGATTAGGGGTCTCAGGGGAGTCGTCCACGCATTCTACCTGGACAGGACGATACTCGAGCAGCTCAGAGAGGAAGAGACCAAAGTCCGCGCGATGGGAAACATCGAGGTGGACAACGAGGGCTTCAACCAGGCCCTGCAGCGCGACAACATAATATGCATCGTCAAAGACCCCAGGTTCAGGCCCCCTCCAGAGCCCACAGTCATCCTGAAGTCCGGTGATGGCAACCTCCTCGGTGAGGAGGTCTTCCCGTTCACCATGAAAAAGTACGAAAACAGGGACGATGTGGTCTGGCTCTCGGACGGCTTCGTATTATTCCCGACGGTGAAAGCCAACGGAGGGGAGCAATTCATCATGCCCCCCGTGTCATTTCCAGAGCTTAACGAAAGCAATGGTTGTAAGGACGTCATATCATGCAGCCCCGCGCCTACAAGCGACCTCATGATCAGGCACTACTACGGGCTGGTGGATAACCCTAAGTTCGCATCCGTGCTAGTCGCCTTCAACAGGATCTGAAACAGTTCTCAAACCGGCTTGAGCTGTTCTAGATTTGACTTTATGTCGATTATTAGATTTTGTGTTGTTAAGTCGTTTTAAAATAGGAAATCGGACTCCAAAGTCTCAGGCCCAATGGTTGTCCAGCGAACATGCATAATAATCAGAGGATCTCAGGGTTTGATAAAAAATAATATATGAAATAGTACAGAAACTTTCCGAGGGCAGCAAAGAGCGCTAGAGCGCTCCATCGAGAACTACTGCGAGTTGGCTGAGGAC
>CAZIJM010000003.1:0-23927 GCA_964539695.1 uncultured Methanomassiliicoccales archaeon
ACGTTTATCACACCGATTTGCTCGGTGTTTTAGTACGTCACCGTGGAAAATTTCTGTTAAAGTATTTCGTGACCCCCGTCCTTATCCGGCGTCTGAAGTGGCTGTACCCAAAATAAAAACAAAAGTACGTCAATGGCCCGCACATGTCAGTCAGAGAGTCCCTATCAGGGAACATCGTCACCGTCACCGAGCATATCGACCCCAACACTCAGGAGGTCACCAGAAAACTGTTGGAGGATCAGACCGCCACCGTCTTATTCGAGGACCTCAACGGTAGAAGGGCTGTGGGTAACCTGTTTTCCACCAGGGAAAAGGTGGCCGCTGCGCTGAACATCCCTAGGGAGGGCATTGTGGAGCACCTCCTCTATGCCATAGATAGCCCCGAGCCCTGCGAGGTCGTGGATGAGCCAGAGTTCAGGGAGGTCTCCGCAGAGCTCGACTTGATGAAACTACCGATCCCTTGGTACTATCCGGAAGACGGGGGGCGCTACATTACGGCCGGTGTCATCGTAACCGAGTACGAGGGACTGAGAAACGTGTCCTTCCACCGTATGATGATCGTGGATTCCGACCGTATCGCAGTCAGGCTTGTTCCCAGGCACCTCTTCACTATATACAACATGGCCAAGGATAGGGGCGAGGAGCTCAGAGTCTCTATCTGTGTAGGCACTAGGGCCGAGGTGTTACTGGCCGCCGCCACTTCCATAGACTTCGGTGCAGACGAGCTCATGGTGGCATCCGCCATGTGCAGCAAGGGGCACGACCATCCCCTAAAGGTCGGTAAGTGCGACAACGGCCTCCTGGTGCCTGCGGACACTGATTATGTACTCGAGGGCAGGATTACTCTCAGAGAGACCAGTGAGGGACCTTTCGTGGACATCACCGGTACCTACGACTTTGAGAGGCAGCAGCCTATGATCAAGGTGGACCGTATCTGGACCCGTAGAGACCCAATCTTCCAGGTCCTGCTCCCCGGGGGATGGGAGCACTATCTCTTGATGGGGCTGCCCAGGGAACCCATGATACTGAAGGGCGTCAGGCAGCTGGTTCCCAGAGTGAGGAATGTCAGGCTCACTGAAGGCGGATGTTGTTGGCTGAACGGCGTGGTCTCAATAAGGAAGAACAAGGAGGGTGACGGTTCCAATGCTATCATCGGCGCCTTCGCCGGACACGCTTCCATGAAGCAGGTCATCGTCGTGGACGACGACGTCAACATCTTCGACGATAGGGAGGTGGAGTGGGCGGTGGCTACCAGGATGCAAGCCGATAGGATTATAAAGATCCCCGGTGCGGCGGGATCGTCTCTGGACCCCAGCGCTCATGGGGGTACAACGTGGAAGGTAGGGTATGACGCCACCATCCCCCTGGACGCAGATAAATCCCTGTACAAAAAGGCCACCCCGGAGCGATTCTGGCGAAAGCTGAAGCTCCTGCTGGACGAATATCACGGAAACATTTTCCGTCAGCTCACTTTGTCAAAGTTGCAGGGCCGATGGGCAGGTCCTGCATGAGCATCCTGCCCTTCGGAGTCAGTACCAGGACGCCACTCTCGTACTCGAGGTACCCGAGCGTAACGATAGTGCGCACCGACTTCGATGCGCGGTAGTCGGAGTTGACGTTGTCCTCACTCCATCCCGCGTACTTCTGCACGTCCCTTTGTATGGACGACACGTAGCGCGAACGGTCTGTGTGGACGCGGTCCTCCTTTAGCCGGCGCTTCAGTAGATTCAGTTTCATTCGCATCCCAACTTTATGTGCCAGATGATTTATTTCTTATTTAACAGGTTACATGAATTTAATTGCGCTGACATCTCCACCAGTGATTTCTCGGGCAGATGCTCTTAGGTTTAGCATGCGTCCCCCCCCCTCAGACCGGTGAAATGACGGTCTCTCGAATTGGCATCTGCTGACCATTCGAACGGTTATAGCGGGTGAAACGCGAACAAGGGAACAACAGCAACCTGTCTTGCACTGATGATGGCCACTATGGCCTTCATTTACGTCTCGACGTCACGGGACGTAGATACCGCAGACAGCAGGTACTGGTGAAGGGCACAGCGGTCAGGGTCGAGTTGCTTGACTACTATATGGTTTACACTGGGAAGACCTACGTATGCGAGGACGTGAAGAGACAGGAAAAACATATACGTTGTCACCAACGGAGCCGACAAGATAGCCGATCGCATCTTCAAGGGTATCAACAGCATCATACGTGTCTACATATCGGCGAACGTCAAGGAGATCGCGAATCTGCCTTCAAAAACACAGGTAGCCTGTTCTTCGCCGCCTGCTTCGAGGTCGAATGCATAGGTAACTCGGCCTTTGAGAACTCGAAGATGTCGGCGGTCACGATACACGAGGAGCTCGTGTACATCGATGACAGGGCGTTAAAGGGATACACGTATACGACTACTACTAATCTGAGGGAGTCTTCAGTGACGGAAATCGGCTCAAAAATCTTCACAAACTCTGATCTCAAGATTGTGGACCTGCGCAAAATCGCGACAGTGGACCCCGACGTATTCAAAGGTCCAAACTTGAGTGACAAACCGTGAAGACAAGCAGAAGACCTATGTTCTCGGGATCGGCAAACTGAACTACGACAGAGACGATGAGTATTTCAGCGTCATCACCGTGACTACGACCAACTCCGACAGCAAGGTGAACATCCAGTCCGAAGGCTGGTGGTTCTTCAAAGTTTTTGACTCCGACCGCAACAGCGTCACTCCAGAGCCTGACGACAGGACCCTGATGAACTCCGTGTTCATTCCCATGCCCGGAGAGAGGATGGTACACACTCACCACCGGCGACACAGTGATAACTTATCCCGAGGACATCAGGGTGGAGCGAACCACAGTCACGCTATCCCCACCCAGAGCTCCTACACCCCGGTACGGTCGAAGGCCTCGGGGACACGAAGTTCCTCCGTTGTACCGCGGAGGGGTCGATGGGGAGATAATCACTGTGACGAAAGGTTCTGTTGGCCCTGAATGGCTACGTCAGGCTCGTCCCTGTCTTTGGGAATGTAGAGCTCAAGATGGACCACTCCGGCGTGTCCAACATAGAGTACGCATCGGGGCTGGAGACGATGATATATTCCACCTATAGGAACTCCTACCAAAATCTGGATGATCCGGAGTACTACGTTTTTAACAGATGAATGCTCGACGACAAGAGACACGCAACTGGAGACAGGATCGGGACCTACACTGACTACACCACGGTGAGCTTGTGGGTGCCCACGATGCTCTATGCGCTAATATATACTAACAGGGACGACGGCGAGATCACCAGGACCGAGCACGGGCACCTGGCTGATGCCAGGTCGATAGTACTGTCAGGGCCGACGAATGGCCCAGCCAGAGGTTCCTAGGATGGTCCATCGACGAATCGACCATCATCCCGGGGGGCATAACCACCATGACCGGGGACGTCATGCTCATCCCGATATTCGGTGAGAGAGCTGTTTACATTCACGTTTATGATCGGGAGCGCCGAGTTCCGCACTGTCGCTGGATGCGACGGAAGGGGGTTCACAGTAAACGTCAGTATCCTGGAATCCGAGGGCATCTTCGTACAGTGAAGGGATAAGGAAGAGAACATGTACGCCGATAGGAGTACGTTCGCTCTGGAGTCTGACATGGTCCTGACCACTAAGTGGAGAGAGAGGGCCATCTACACGGTGACCTTCTTAAATATGGACGACGCGTAATTGACGCCATGGAGATGAGGGAGGACTTTAGGTTGACCCTCAACATCGCCTCCGCCAAGAAAGGTTTCGAATTCGCTGGATGGTCCACTTCTGTGGATGGGATGGAATATAGGATCGGGGACATTGTGGTCCCACTGACGACATGACCCTATATGCCATCTGGAACGAGGCCCCATCAAGCCTGAATCCCTGACCGGAAGCGAAGACGGTGATGACAGAGACGGAGACGGGAACGAAGGCGGATCCACAGGAGGAGGCTCCACTGGCAGTGGTTCTACAGAAAGAAGTTCCGGCGGGAACGATAACAACGACTTTTCGGTCAGCGTCACATCCGATGAGAACTCCGACGAACAGTAAGGGAACGGTCTGGGAAGCTCCGCAAGCGACACACCTAGAACTAACTAGGGAGGCTCCGGCATTGGGAACGGCGCTCCCCAGACACCGACGGAGGCGCATCTGAAAACGAGACTGGAGACGGGTCATCTGGCGACGGCCAGGGCGACTCTGGTGGAAGCTCTGAAGACGCCGACTTCGGACAACACGACACTGATCGCTTCGGTCATCGTGGTAGTGATCATCATCGCCACCATGGCCGTCCTGAGGAAATCGTGAAACGCCTAAATAGACCCGTGGCCTCTACCGAACCAAGATAATCATGGGAGCTATTCGGCTAGGGAAGAACCATCTGAGGTGGTGCTACAGATGCAATCTGCCCATACTCGAGTCTAAGGAGTGCCCGGTGTGCGACGAACCCACCAGGGAGGTGAAACTCACGCCGCCGGGGGACGCTCGTCCGGCGTTCCAATATGACATAGACCTAATACGGTCGATATTGGATCGGGACTACGGCGAGGGCACCGGCCTAGCCGTACTACCAGAGGGCCATGTGGTCATCTTAAGCAAAGCCCCGGCACTGGACCGCATGGACGAGGTCATCGTGGACGGTGCTGTGGTCGCGTCTCTGCGCTACGACATGGGCTCCGGATGGAAGTTTGTGTCCAAGATGCAGGGTGCGTACCGTATCGGCAAGGCTTACTCCAAGGGATACGTGGTCTGCGACCCTGAAGTGCTGTCCTTCATCAGGGAGAGTAAGAACCTGATGGCGCCCGGCGTGGTTGACGCCGACCCCGGGATCAAGAAAGGGGACGAGATCGTCATCGTCACCGCTGATAGGAGGGTCATCGCCACGGGAATGGCGAAGATGTCCGGGCCCGACATGGTTGCCAACCAGAGGGGCATGGCCGTCAAGACAAGATGGTATAAGCCTGAAGAATTCCTGGACCTTCCGATCCCCCGTACATGGGACGACGTAGTCAAGGCTAACCGCGATGTCATCGAGAAGAGAGTCGCGGAGGCCACCGGATTCATAAGGAACACCATCGAGAAACATCAAAAGCCAGCCATTGTGTCATTCTCCGGCGGGAAAGACAGCCTTGCATCGCTCCTGCTCACCATCGACGCCGGCCTAAGCCTGCCCGTGCTATTCGTAGACACGGGACTCGAGTTCGACGAGACTGTGGAGCACGTCAGGGACGTGTGCAGGAGGCACGGTCTCAGGCTCATCGAGAAGAAGGTCCCTACCAACGCGTTCTTTGGGAACCTGATCTACTTCGGACCCCCCGCCAAGGACTACAGATGGTGCTGTAAAACCAACAAGCTCGGACCGACAGTCGAGGCGATCAACAAGAACTTCCCGGACGGGGTACTATCGTTCATAGGCCAGAGAAAGTATGAGTCCGAGGCTAGGAACGCCAAGCCCAGGGTTTGGACCAATCCCTGGACCCCCGGGCAGATCGGCGCCTCCCCCATCCAGACTTGGTGCGCCATGCACGTTTGGTTGTACATCTTCCACAAAAAGGAGCCATTCAACGTCTGGTACACTCGCGGCTTAGACAGGATCGGGTGCTTCCTCTGCCCCGCATCTGACCTGGCAGAGTTTGATGCTATCGCCGACTGCAGTCCCAGGTGGAACCAATGGAACAAATACCTCACGGAGTACATGGAAGAGCGCGGGTTCCCAAGGGAGTGGAAGGAGTACGGGCTCTGGAGGTGGAAGAACGCCCCCATGTCCATCAGGGAGGAGGTGCACAGGGTGTCGGGAAAGAATGTTTCAGAAATGACCAAGCAGACCAAGGCCTCGGAGAGAGGGCCGCTGACGATAAGGGTGCAGGAAGGGTACTCCCCATGCACCATAGGTTACAGTATAGAAGCAGCGCTATCCAGACCCATAAATCTAGAGAAAGTCAAGCCGTTCTGCCATAGCATTGGATGGGTCGTTAAGATGGACCCCTCCGGCGAGTTCATCTCCGCCGACATGACTACAATCTATCGCGAGGGCGCCATCATCTGCAAGGCGCACGTGGAGAACGATGCCAGGAACAATATAGACGAAGCGTTCCAGGTCGTCGTCCGCGCGGAGCAGTGCGTAGGATGCGGGCTGTGTGTAGCGAGGTGTGACCCAGGTGCGTTGTATATAGAAGACGGACAGGTGAGGATACATGAGGACGAATGTATCTTCTGCAAGGACTGTTTCGGCCCCTGCCCGTCCGTGAACTTTACAAGGGACAATGGAGAATTCAACCAATGATGGATTACGAAATAAACCCAGACAATCTGGCGGCCGTCATGGAGAAGAACTCAGCCATTATCGACGAGGGGATATCAGGAGGTTCCACACCGGACTTCAGGCTGTCGGCATGTACAGGTTCAGCCACAGGCTATGGCTCGAGGGAAGAAGGATGGAGGCCAAGAAGGTCACTTCGTAGCCCACCAGCTCACCGGATGCGACATCTACTTTGGCGCGATCATCAGAAGGAGATTCTTCATCGACCATGTCACGGGCGCGGTCATCGGCGAAACTGCGATCATCGGGGACAACGTGTCTTTACCAGGGCGTCACCCTGGGCGGGGTTTCCACCAACAAGAGCAAAAGGCATCCCACTATCAGAAACCACGTGGTGGTTGGATGCAATGCGTTCGTCCTAGTGGACATCGTCATAAGGAACAACGTACGCATCAGCGCGGAGTCCATGATGCTGAAGGATGCCTTTGACGACTGCACAGTCGTCGGCATTCCCGGGAAGATCGTCAGGAAGATCGGACTTAAGATCTATGACTGCGACCTAATGTACAACGAGCTTCCCGACCTAATGCTGGGGAAGCTGGCCGCGATAGAGGCCAAGATCAGGGTCATCAGGGCAGAGTGTCCGGCCTGAGGAGGTTTCTCTCGGAACAGGGGAAAGAATGACCGTCGGGACGTAGCAGTCGGCCCCTGACCGTGAAGGACTATAACTACTGGGAATCTCTACGCGGTTCCGATTCCGATGTCACTCAGGATCCACAACACTCTCACCAACTCCCTGGAAGAATTCAAGCCTATAGAGCCCGGCAAAGTGAGGATGTACGTCTGTGGCGTTACTGTCTACAACGACATCCATATGGGACACGCCAGGAGCATGATCGTCTTCGACATGGTGGCCCGCTATCTTAGGTACTCCGGCTATGAGGTCACCCACGTCACCAATTTCACCGATGTAGACGATAAGATCATAGTCCGCGCCGCTCGGGAGGGCATGAGGCCGTTGGAGCTGTCCTCCAGGTACATCGACAGATACTTCGAGGATTCTGCCCGTCTCGGCATTAACCGCGCCGACACATACCCGAAGGCGAGTGAATGCATTGGCGACATTATCGCCATAGTGCAGAGAATCATAGATAACGGCTTCGCCTACGTTACTGGCGACGGCAGCGTGTACTTCGACGTGACAAAGGTGGAGAAGTACGGCAGACTCACTAACCGTACCGTAGATCAACTCCGGTCTTCCGGTAGAATCGCCGCCGACCCATACAAAAGGAGCCCCATGGACTTTGCGGTGTGGAAGGCCACCAAGCCCGGAGAGATCTCCTGGGACTCGCCCTGGGGGAAGGGAAGGCCTGGATGGCACATCGAGTGCTCAGCCATGATCTATAGGTACCTTGGTGAACAGATCGACATACACGGCGGGGGCAATGACCTCATCTTTCCTCATCACGAGAACGAGATTCTCCAGACTGAGGCGGTCACCGGCAGGCCGCTGGCCAACTACTGGATGCACAACGGGATGCTCCAGGTCAGGGGGCACGGCATGTCCAGAGAAGAGAAGATGTCCAAGTCTCTGGGTAACTTCTTCACTGTCAAGGACGTGCTGGACAAGTACGACACTCGCACGGTCAGGTTCTACTTCCTCAATACCTACTATATGAGTCCCCTGCTCTATGGCGAGGACATGCTCATCGAGGCGCGCTCCGCTCTGGGGAGGCTCACCAACAATTACAGGGAGCTCCAGGCCTACGTCAGGGACGCCCCGGAAGGCGGGGTCGACTCCATTACCATCGGATCGTACAGGAGGAAGTTTGTCGAGGCGATGGACAACAATTTCAACACTCGCGAGGCTATCGGCATCATGTTCAAAATGGCTAGCGAGTCCAACAGGGCCATGACCGACAAATCCATGACCTCAGGCACCGCCATGGAATGGATCTCCCTTTTGGAGGAATTCAACACTGTTCTGGGGATCCTCCCCGACGATGAGGAGACAGATGAGGATCTAAACTCGGTCATGTCCATACTCATTAACCTGCGCCAGGAACTCAGGAGGAGGAAGATGTACGACCTTGCGGACATGATCCGCGACCGTGTCAAGGATGCCGGATTCTCCCTGGAAGACTCGGTGGAGGGTGCCAAATGGAAGAGGCTCTGAAGAGGAAGGCCATCCTGGCTCTCGGCGGGGCTGTGCGTCTCCCGAAAGAATTCGAGATGCCCGTCAGGGTGTCCCATTCCACTGCCGGGCCTGGAGCCGGGTTTGACTCCGCAGTCTTCGAGTTCGAAGGGCTCAGAGTCAAGAAGTCCATCTCTTATAACTTCGGCGAGTTTGAGCTGGTTGTCGGAAAGAGAGGGAGTTTATCCCTGACCAGGCGCGGAAGACCCTTCGTCCCCAGAGTCAGCATAATACCAGTCGTTAGGCACTGCCCCCAGCAGGCGTTCTTCAACCTTAGCCCCCGCTGCATCTTCGCCTGCGTCTTCTGCTTATCACCGATCCTGGACCCGTCCCAGGACAAACACCTTTCCACCAGGAAGATCATGCAAATGCTGGAGGAGTCCATGGCCGAGCACGAAGTGAGGGCGGTATCGTTCACCAGCGGCGTCATCGGAGACGTAGATACCACGGTGGCCATGTTCGTGGACACGGTGAAGGCGGTTCGCACCAAGTACCCCGACATGCGCATAGGCGTGGAGCCCTACGTATCCTTGGAGAAGCACATCAGTATGCTAAAGGACGCTGGGGCGGACGAAATAAAGATCAATTTGGAGTCCCCTCGGAGGGACATATTCGAGAAAGTATGCCCCGACCTAGATTACGACAGGATCATGGACCTCCTCTCCAAGGCGGTGGAGATCTTCGGTAGGGGCAGCGTTGTGTCAAATATCATCTACGGCATGGGAGAGACTGACGCCGATATGGACGTTGCCATGGAGCGTCTCTGCCACATGGGTGTACTCCCCGGGCTTAGGGCGCTGAGGATCAACGACTTCAATCGCATCAGGCTTATGGAGGCGGGAATAAAAGGAAGTGTGATCACCCCGGAGCGCGTTATAAAACTGGCAGAACTCCAGAAGGCCGCCATGAAGAGGCATGGCCTAACCACGGAGACCTCCCGCACCATGTGCTTCGAGTGTGGGTGCTGCGATCTGGTCCCCTTCAAAGATTTCTGAATTGCGGGTCGAGCCTAACCCTCAGAGAATCCAGCAGCTCGCAGGACTTGCACCTGTTCCTGACCGTGGGTTCGCTACATCTGAGGCAGGGATGGAACGACGCCCCCTGGTACTCCCGGTGGAGCATCGGACGCAGGGTATTGAACGATGACAGTATCCCGAACTTCGCCCCTGGCGACCTGTCCTCCAAGCCGTCCACGATGTCACGGTACTGGTTTCTGAGCGCCTCCTTCCAATAGGGGCACACGCCGTCCCAGAACTCCATCCCAGATACCAAGGCATAGAGCAGCGTCTCCTTCTCCGGGATCATTCTTAGGGGCATAAACCTTGGTACTAGGCCGGGCTGGACCCTCACGTGGGGCCCCATCCTAGCCAGCCTCTCAATGTTGCCCCTGGTGAAATTCATCATGATCGACTGGGCCATGTCGTCCAGATTGTGACCGGTGACCAGCCAATCGGCGCCGATCCTTCTGGCCTCGTCGTTCATCAGCCTCCTGCGGAACACGCCGCAGTAGGTGCAGGGGCTGGAGTCCCCGGAGACGGGAGCGATCTCGTCCATGGTGACCCCGAGCTCCGTGAAGGACCTGAGATGGAAGTAGATACTGTTGGACTCGCAGTACCTCTTGACGATGTCCACGCTCGGGGGACGGTAACCTTCTATCCCCTCGTCTATAGTGATGGCGTGAACCTCTACGCCGTTGACCAGACCAAACACCGACGCAATCATCCTCAAGGCGACCATGCTGTCCTTGCCGCCGGAAACCGCCACGGCGATCCTGTCCCCGCGGTCCACGTCCACCTGTTTCCTGATCTCCCTCTTGACCCTGCGGTCCACATAGCGCATGAAGTGCCTGTCGCACAAGTGGGAGCCATTGTACCTGACGAATGTGACGGCCTTGCGGTCGCAGAGATCGCACCTCATGCTTGGTCCCCCTTGGACCCCACCGTATCTTCTATGATAGATTCCATCATCTGCGCAAGGACTTTGGACGGGATGTCCGGAAGGGAGATGGCAGTGTACATGCCGGTGCCGTCGGTGACTTTGGCGATACTGAGCAGACCCTGGCGGTTTAAGTCTTGCAAATAGATCCAGTACTGGGTGTGCTTCCTCACCTGGATCCCAAATTCCTCGCAGACCACGGCGTAGTTTTTCTCCACTGTGCTGGACGGGATAGAGAGGTGGTCCTTGATAGAGCGTGCCGCTGAGAGAAGTACCGCCATCCTGCCCGGGTCCAGCGCCCTGAGCCTGGACTCCGTCACCGTGCTGTATATCATGGCCTTGGCAGCCCTTACGTGTTCGATGCCAACCTCACCCTCGTAATCCTCCTCGGCAATATTGGCGGCCCTGTCTAATAGTTCTATCGCCATGCGTGCGTCCCCGTACTCCGAGGCGTGTTCCGCTATAAGATCGATGGCCTCGGGGGTGATCCTCCCGGGATACAGCGCCTCATCCGCCCTAGCTTGGGCGATCTCCCTCAACTCCCAACGGGAATAGCGGTCAAATACCACAGTGTTGGACCTGCGGAATGTAGAGATGGATGCATCGTCCAGCAGGGGCCCGATGGGCTCCTGGGAGATTAGGACCAAAGACACCGGGAACCTCCTATTGGGATCGGGCCTGGTGAGCTGGTAGATGATGTCTATGGATCCCCTGCGGAGAAGAATGTTCACCTCGTCTAGGATAACCACAGTGCCGCGGTCACTGGAGGCGAAGTGAGACACCATTGACCTAGCTATCTCCTCTGGCGAAAACCCGCGGTCGGGGTACCCCCTGTCGAAGTGCCTCACTATCTGCAACAGCACCCCGGTCTCCGAGGTGTTTCTGCAGTTAATGTAGATGATGTCGCTGGGCTTCCCTGCCTTGGAAAGGTGTTCGGACATGTCGGTGAAGAACCTCAGGGCGGTGACGGTCTTCCCTGTGCCCACACTGCCGAATAGGAACGCGGTGCACGCGCGTCCAGACTCGGCTAGAGACCTAAACAGCCTCTCCAGTGCTAAGAGCTGCGACTCCCTGTGGACCAAATTGGACGGGACGTAAGCGTAGTCGAGTTTGGATCCGTCACGGATGATGACCGAGGCCTTCTCGAACATCTAATCAGTTCCTACTAAAGCGGGTGAAGCCGGAGCAGGGCAGGACATTAATGCCCTCCTTCTCCCACACGTCACATATCAAGTTAATCCCAAGAGAGTCTGAGGACATGTGACCAGAAATCACGATGTTGACATTGTTATTCCTGGCCTCTTCGATATGGCTCTCCGGGAAATGCATCCCCACGACGGTGCCCACACCGGCTTGGGCGAACTTTTCGTAGATCTCCTTCGGACCTGACGTGCCGCCGGTCATCTTGCACACGATCTTTCCACAACGGCTACGCTTGGACCCGACAATGATCTCCGGCGGGCTGTTGTACTTCGCGGCCTGCCTGAACTCCGGCTCGGTGTACAGTGTATCGACTATGTCCCCGAGTGTCCTGGGAGAGGTCTTCTCAAATAGGTCAATGAGATACCTCTGCACCATGTTGTCTGCTGGGGAGTGAATGTTCATCAGTGGGACACCAAGGAGCCTGGCGGCGTCTGCACTCTGATTGTAATTGGAACCCATGACCCTGCGGAGGACATCGTCCATGCGCGTCTTCATGAGCCCCTCGGTGACGTTGATCGGGACGCCAACCTCGTAGTACATGTCGGTTTGCATCCACATGACCTCGGGGAACCTCGTCCTGGCGGTGCCTATGGGATGATGGGCCACCATTGCCGAGATGGTCCTCCCCTTCTCCCTGAGCCTATCAGCCAGCAGGACCTCGGCGGGGCTGATATCGATGCCCCACATCATACACTCAGCCTCAATCTCGCGAGCCTCCTCGGCCATCACGGAGAAGCGAGAGTCAGTGTAGGGGTTCCAGAGCCTCTCCGGGTCGAAAAGCTCCTTCCTATCCTCAGGGAGCTTGTTGTAGGCCTCCCCCGCGTCGTCCAGAACCCTCTGCACCTCGTCGACAGGGCGGGGATCCGCCCCTATGCCGGCCCTGATCGCCAACTCGTAAGCCTCGTATACCATCATGGAGACGGGTTAAGGCGAAAGGATAGACAATCCTTCCGCTGTGCCGTTCACACGTCATTGTTAACGGACTGTGCCGCCCTGCTGTATTTCGTGAAGAGCTCGTGTCCACCATCTCTGAGAACCTCTCCAGGTCATCGTTAGAGAACTCCAACTCCATGTCGTTCATGACCGAGAGAACCACCGCGTCCCCGCTCCTCACTCTCTACTCCTATCTGTAATCATTACACTTTTGAACCTGAAATCGCCGGACCTCCTGTGGCACTCCACTATACCCTTTGCGCTTCAAGTTATTCAGCCTCCTCGTGACTGCCACGAGGAGATACTCAGGGCGTTCAACAAGAGGAGACAGTGCAGTTCTCATCCAGGAAGATCTATCCAAGAAAACGAACTTCCGGTAGGAGAATACGAGATCGAAATCGACGGTGGTTCTGAACCCTATAATTGTGACAGAGTAGTAGAACCGACTGAAGCTATCTTTTAACATGACGGACCTTTCCTCTCATCGAGTGATTTGGATATAGACAGAGACGCAACATCATGGCCCGTCACGGCTCCGATTGGCGATCCCACCGGCACCGACGATCCACGGAAACTTGTTCGATCCGTGCTGAGAAGCTCAAAAATGCCTAAAAGCGCCGTGTCGGCGATAGTCCCGTCCAGTCCTACCGGAAACATCCCCGGCACGATCGAGACCAGAAGAAGCGTATGGCCTTTGTGGCCACAGGATTGTGTCTCTCCCATGAAAGGGGGCAAATCCCTAATTTGATTAGCACATTGTGCCGATTATCTTCCTGGTAGGTAGTTGGAAACGACCGGGTGTTCCCGGTTATGGACTCGTCCCGTTACCTCCTACTACGGTTGGCGGACAAGACACCCACCATATCCGAGGCGTCGTCGAGCATCCTGCGGAACAGGGCGATCTCCTCCGGAGTGTAGCGCATTTCCAAGCCTGTGGAAATTCTCTCCAGCATTCCGCTAATGATGGAGTAGACTTCGCTCACGCGCTCGGACAGACGGAGGTAGCGAATCCTGCCGTCCATAGCGGAGCGCTCCCTCTCCACTAGACCCCTTTTAACTAGGCGGTTGACTGTAACCGTCACCGTGGCTTTGGTGACCCCGAGCATCTCAGCTAGCTGGGTGGACGTACACCCGGGATTGAAGGCTATCAGGTCCAAGTACAACGTAGAGTTATACGGCAGACGCCCGGCATCCCCGCTGATATCGGTGTTTCTGAGCTCGAACAGCGAGAGGTTCAGATAGTGCCTGTTGAAGCACTCCGAGAGTTCACTCATCCGATGCGCCTCCCTTTATATCCCTCACAGCCCAGGATAGAACCGTGGCGACAACCGTGAATACGACGGCCACGGCCATACAGAATTCAAACCCGGACATGAACACCTCCGCACTGAGATCTCCTATCTCGGAGAAACTGGTCCTGGAGCCGAACCTGAACAGACCGGCGAAAGTCGCCGTGCCCAAGGCGCATCCGAAATACATGAAAAACGACATCAGTGTGGAGGCGCTGGGTCTGTCGGCGTTGGGGACGTTTTCCAGCATCCTGCTCCCTAGCGGACCACCTGCGATACCCCATGTGATACCCAGGAGTGCCAGCCCGGCCAGCAACATGGTGCCTCCCCCAGGACCCATCAAGTACAGAAGCAGGGTAGCCACGACCATGCACAGACACCCTGTGACCACGAACGGCCTGTTTCCGAACCTGTCCGCCACCTTTCCGATCCAGACGCAAAACACGAGTGTGGCCACAGCCGGGATGAACAGGTATATGCCGGTATCAATAGAGCCCAGGATCAGTTCTATCTGGAGGTAGAAGGGCAGCAGATACAGACATCCCATGTAGACTATGTTAATCAGGACTAAAACCACTATAGTCGCGTCCAATCTGGGTAGCCTAAACAGCCTGAGCTTCAACACCGGATCCGGAGACCTCCTCTCGACGATGATGAACAGCGCGAAGCTTACCACCAATACGGTTAGCAGCGTCAAGGACAGTGCGTCAAACTCGTGGCTGGGTGACGACTCAATGACGTACAACACGCAGACCATAGAGACGAACAGCGTCACGGTGCCCTTGATGTCGAACCCGTGGGTTATGAACCTTGGGTCCTTCGGGATCACGTGCATCGCCAGCGCCGTAACCACTAGTCCGATGGGGACGTTGATGAAGAACACTAGGTACCAGCTTACCAACTCGGTGAGGAGCCCTCCCAGGGCAGGGCCCACGGCCGCCCCAAGCGAGATCCCGAACACCCCCATCGACAGCGCGAAGGCCGTCATCTTGCGAGGGAAGTACTTGACGCACAGTATGAAGGCAGTTGTGGCCATCATCGCAGCGCCGACGCCCTGAATCGCTCTGAACGCCAGCAACACTGTCAGGCTCTCCGACAAGCCACAGGCCAGGGAGCTGAGTGTGAACATCACTAGCCCCCATATGAATAGCTTCTTGATGGCCCCTCCATCCGCTATCTTGCCGATGATCAATATCAGTCCTGCCATCATCAGGAAGTAAATGGTCACAACCCACGATACAGAGCCAGTGTTGATCCCGAACGAGGCGGCCACATCTGGCAGGACAATGTTGACAATCGTTCCGTCCAGACCGTCCAGGAACAGGGCCAGCGCTACGACTGCGAGTAGAAACGTCTGCTTCACCCTGCCCTCGATGGTGTTCTCCATAGGGGCTGACAATTGATTTGACTAATTAAACCATTCTCATCATGGGTGCAGATAGTTTTTATCGGCCGTATCCATAACCTGCCACGGTTCTCATGAACGAGATTTGGACGGAGAAGTACAGACCGAGGACGCTTTCGGAAGTCGTAGGACAGAAGCATGTCACAGCCAGGCTGGAATCCTACGTCCGCTCACGCAGCATGCCACACCTCATGTTCACCGGCCCCGCCGGTACCGGAAAGACCACCTGCTCTCTCGCACTGGCCAGGGAGCTCTTCGATGACGAGTGGAAGGGGAACTTTATTGAACTGAACGCCTCCGACGAGAGAGGCATCGAAGTGGTCCGCGGTAAGATCAAAGACTTCGCTAGGACTGCCCCCATCGGCAACGCCGAGTTCAAAATCGTTTTCCTCGACGAGGCGGACAACCTCACCTCCGACGCCCAGGGCGCCCTCAGGAGGACTATGGAGAAGTATTCCAACATCTGCCGCTTCATTCTCTCCTGCAACTACTCATCTAGGATCATTGATCCCATCCAATCCAGGTGCGCCGTGTTCAAATTCAGGCCCCTGTCTACGGACGACGTGAAGAAGTTTCTGGGTATAATTGTGGAGAAGGAGGGCGTCACCATCGATGACGAGGCCATGGAGGGCTTGGTACGTATCGCCCATGGGGACATGAGACGCGCAGTGAACTCCCTCCAGGTGGCTGCCTCCCTCGGAAAGCCCGTAGATCTGGACCTCATCTACCAGACCGCCGGTCTGGCGAACCCGGAAGCAGTCAAGACCATGCTGGAGACCGCCCTCGCCGGGGACTTCGTTAAGACTCGTGACATGCTGGACGAGATCATGATCACCTACGGTCTGTCGGGTCAGGATGTGATCAGGCAGATCCACTCTACCATCTTCAACCTGGGGGTCTCCGACTATGACAAGATCAAGCTCGTGGATAAGTGCGGGGAGATCGAGTTCAGGATCGTTGAAGGCAGCAACGAGAGAATCCAGCTCGAAGCACTGCTGGCTTATTTCATCATGATCGGCGAGAACGCAAGATGACCGGAGCGAGCTTCGGCACGGCCTCGTCCAAGACTTCCTGAGAAGAGCACAAGATCAAGAGTCTATTGCTCTGAGTCAGCGAGTGATCGAAGACGGCGCCGGCCTTTACGGCCAGATAAATCCCCGGCAGGTAGTCCCACTTCTTATTCAGGAACCTGACGTGGATGTCGGTGCGACCGCATGCTAGGTACGAAAAATCGATGCAGGAGGCGCCAAACATCTTAAAGCGTCCGACGTCGTTATAACATTCTCCTATCATGTTGGCCTGGCCACGCCGGAAGTTTTCGGACCTTCTACTGAAATCACCTGTAGACAGGAGGCACTGTTTCAGTGACCTGGGGTCCGCTGTACGGATGCGAGAGCCGTTCAAGTATGCACCCTCGTCTGTCGCTACGAACATCTCGTCGAAGGCCGGGAGGTACATCGCCGCCATGACGGGCATACCATTCTCCAACAGTGCAGCCTGCATCCCAAAGAATGGTATCCCGCGGAAGTAGTTCATGGTCCCGTCTATGGGGTCCAGCACCCAACACATCTCGCCCTCCCGGGCATCGGGGTGCATCTCCTCTGAGATCACTGAATATTCCGGGAACTCCTCGGCCATCTGCGACAAAATGAACTCCTCCGTCCTTACGTCGGAACAGGTGACCACGTCGTAGATGTTCAGCCTAGTCTCTTTGACATGTGCCGTGCGGTTGCCGCCCATGACAATGGGCGCGGCATCCCTGAATACCCTTTGTATGAAGTCAGCCTCTTTCATGGGATCAGTGCCTATTGTCGAAGATCCTGTTGATCTTCTTCTCGCTCCTCGGCAGATATCCTATGCTGACCGTTATGGATCTCATGGTCACGTTCATCCTAGACTTGATCCTCTAGATCAGCTCCTCCTCCATAGCCGACCTTTCGGACTCGGAAAGGTCGATCTCAAAGTACACGGTGACCTCATCCCTGCCTATCAGGTGGTCTATCATGACCTGGTATTCGCAGCTAGTCCCCTCTATGGTGGAGAGGACCTCGTCGAATTGCACGGGAAACATGTTGACTCCTTTAACCTTGATCACATCGTCAGTACGGCTGATGATGTTTATCCTAGGGAATCTGGACCCGCACGGGTACTCCCCAGGGACGATCCTGGTCAGGTCGTGGGTCCTGTACCTTATGAGCGGGGCGCCCTCCTTCTTGAGAATGGTGATGATCAGCTTCCCCATAGTACCATCCGGAACGGTCTCCCCGATCTTAGGGTCGATGATCTCGAAACACAGATAGTCATCCCATATGTAAATGCCGTTGCAGTAGTCACAGCTGATCCCAATGCCGGGGTCGTAGATCTCGGTGAAGCCGTAAATGTCATAAAACTCCACACCCAGGTCAGCAGCAATTTTCTTGCGCATATTCTCCTCCCAACGCTCTGATCCGATCACACCCTTCCTCAGGGTCAACCTATTTCTCAGGCCGCGCATCTTGATCTCCTTGGTCAGGAGGAAAGCATAGGAAGACGTGGCGCACAGGACCGTGGATTGAAGGTCCTTCATAATACGAAGTTGCTTCTCTACGTTGCCCGGGCTTAGGGGGATAGCCATGGTGCCGAGCTTTTCGCACCCGGCCTGGAATCTAATGCCGATAGTCCACAGCCCGTACTCGGACGTGATCTGGATGTGATCCTTCTCGGTAATGTCCACCATGCGGTAGCATTTCTCGAACATGACAGCCCAGTCTTTCACGTCCTTTTTCGTATACGGGATAGCCATAGGGGTGCCAGAGAACAAATGTATTCTGACGATGTCCCTCTTGGGGACCGCGGTGAGGCTCAACGGGTACGTTTCCCTGAAATCGGTTTTGTTGGTGAACGACAGGGTTTCGAAGTCCTCCTGCGTGCGGACCTTCGACATATCGATGTCCCTGAACTTTTCTGCATAGAACGAGCTACGGTCCTTGATCTCGGACAGCGGTTCCATCACGACCTCCCTCTGATATTCGTTCATCCTCATGACTTCATTTCCTCCAAAATCCTCTTAGCCTCCTCGCTGCCGTGGGCTACAGCCTTGGAGAACCACTTGCGGGCGTTGTTGTCGCTGCGAACCATGCCCTCACCCGTGAGGGACATCTTCCCGAGTTCACACATTGCATCCTCGGAACCCATCTTCGCGGCTCTGATCATGAACTTGGCAGCCCTATCCAGATCCCTAGGCACACCGTCGCCAGAGAGGTGCATCATTCCAAGCCTATATCCGGCCTTGGGATAGCCCTCTTCCAAGCATTTGGAAAAGGCGGCCTCGGCCGCACGGGTGTTCCTTTCGATCCCACGCCCCTCAAGCCGCATCACGCCAACCCTGTACAGGGCCATGGTGCTCCCGGCCTCGGCCGCGCGGGAATACCACTTATACCCCTTCTTCCAGTCTTGCTCAATGCCCTTCATGTCCGTATACATGAATCCCAGGTTGAACATAGCCCTCGCATAGCCGAGCTCTGCAGATCTCCTGTAGAGCTCCATGGCTTTCTCCAGGTCCATCCTCACGCCGGCTCCATGGGCCATCATGTACCCAAGATTGCAGAGGGCTTCAGCATTCCCCTGGTCTGCGGCGAGGCCAAACCACCTGGCCGCCTCTCTGCGGTCCTGCAGGACTCCCTCACCCTTGAAAAACAGGTAGCCCATGGCCACCTGGGCGTTCGCGTCACCGTTCTGAGCCGCTTTTAGGACTGTTTCGAAGGACATGTTAGACCCTCGTATGGGTCCTACGGACATAAACCTCGGGACGATCCACGTACCTTCCCAGATAGTAGAACGTAGCCAAGAATCCGTTGTGGGCCGTGTCAGCGTACAGCTTCACGATCTGGGCGTCGTCCAAGGAGATCGTGCCGATTTCATATACTGAGGTCAGGTAGAATTGTGCGTCCGCGAAGCCGGAATCCACCGCCATGACCAACAACCTGATGGCGTAAGCGTCGTCTCTCTTCACGGCAATCCCCTGGTGGTAGATTGTGGCTATCGTGAATATTACCTTGGAACTGCCCAGGTCTGCTGCCAGCTGGTAGTACTCCAGCGCGCCCTCCTCGTCCCCTAACTCGAAAAGCGGGTCGGCCAAGTCGATGACGCTGTCGATATCATCCATCTCAGTCTGAAAGCCCGTACTCTCCAGCCTGGAATCATGGGAGACCATGGTCTCGGGCTTCGCACTGTCCAGTGTCTCGAAGACGGACCTCCAGCAGAGGATGCACTTCTTGTGCCCCATGTCGACGCTATACTTGTACCACCTGGCGACCTCCATCAGGTCCTTTTTGAACTTGAACAAGCAGAATTCATAGGCTATGCCGACCTCGAGGAATATCTCCCTGTCCCCGGTTATTGCCGCGGAGAAGAACCATATCTCCACCTCAGTCTTGGACCTCTCCACGCCGAGCCCATTAGTGTACACGTATCCGACGGCAAACTTTGCCATGGAGTTGTTCTGGGCGGCCGAGCGGCTCAGCCATGCGAACGCAGCGGAGAGATCTCTACCGACGACGCCTCCGGAGAGCTCCTGACTCAGGCGGAGTTCGGCGTCAGGATTGCCGAGCTCGGTGGCTTTCCCAAGTTGCTCGATGTATCTGCCCGGATCGGACTCGACGTAGAAACCCTCGAGGTACATTTTCGCCAGCTCCCAGTGAGTCCTGACGCATCCGAAATCTGCGGCTCTCTCGTACCATTCCAAGGCCAGGCGCATGTTCTGTACCACCTCTTTACTGTGTGGTAGAAGTATGCCATGGCTAGACACGCGTACAAGTTGCCGTACATAGCGTCGTTCTTGAGACTGTTGTTCAACGGAATTTCTCCGATTTTATTTTGTTGAGCAGGGCGATCGCGTCCCTGTCCCCCTGTTTGGCCGCGAGGTTGAGAAACTTCTTTGCCTTCAGTATGCTACGAGGTACGTGTTCCCCTTCGTAATACAATTTGCCTAGATAGTACTGTGCCTCGAAGTAACCGGAATCAGCGGCCTCGTTAAGATTTCTGAGCCCCTTCTCCACGTCCTGCTCCATCCCGGTGCCGGTGATCTGAAGAATACCGAGGAACGACTTCGCCGCGGGATGCCCCTGGTCGGCCGCCTGGTCAAACCACATGACGGCCTCCTCCGGGTCCTTGACGACACCCCTCCCCTCGTAGCAGAAGCATCCGAGGGCGTACTGAGAGTTGACTTCTCCCATTTCGGCGGCCTCCCTGAACCATCTGACGGCCTCGGCGTCGTCCTGGTCAAAATAGTAGCCTGACCCATACATATTCCCGAGGGCGTATTGGGCGTATCCATTGCATTTATGGGCGGCGACCGTGAACCATTTGGCTGCTTTTTCATAGTCCTTTGGGACGGCCTGTCCCTCAAAACACATGTTGGCGAAGTCCACCATCGCCTGCTGGTACCTGCCCTCGCAGGACCTCTCCAGCCACTTGGCGGCCATTGATGAATCCTTGGGGACCCCCTGGCCGTAAGCGTACATCATGCCCAGCTGGTACTGGGCCTCCGCATGACCGTTCTCCGCGGCCTTGTCGAACATCCTGGCGGCCTCCCTGTCGTCGGAGTACTTCCCCCGAGGCATGGAATATATGCATCCTAGCGCGAACTGAGCATCTGGATCGCCGGCGTCGGCAGCCCTTTGGTACCAGGTCATAGCACTTTTCAGATTTGGGTCGGTGTCGCAGAGGCCCTCATCATACATCCTCCCGATACGATACATGGCCTGGGCGCACCCGTTGTCAGCGGCGGCCTTGAGCCACCTTATCGCACGGTCTCTATCCTTCCGGATTCCCTTTCCCATGAGGTACATGAACCCCACGGTATTCTGGGCATCGACGTTGTCGTTCTCGGCACAGACGGTGTACCACCTGATCGCCTCGGCATGGTCCTTCCTGACGGGGGGCCTGCCGTTGTCGTAAATGTCGAAGAGGCGGGCACAAGCGTCGGTATCTCTCTGTTCGCCCCTGAGTCTCAGTACCATAACCCTTTCCTGCTGATCCGGCTCATTGTCCTCCAGCTCCCGGCTGACAATCTCCGCGGGGCGATAGCCCGATGATGCGGCGAGGACGAACATCTCGACGGCCGTCCTGCGGTCCTGGACCGTTCCGCCCTCGCCTGTGTAAAGAAAGAGCCCGTATAGGTACTGGGCGTCGGGAACAGCGTTGGCCGCACCGTTCTCAGCATTGACAGCGGCCTCGCGAAGGTCGTATTCCGGGGAGACGCAGTCCATATACCTACGGGAGGGGACGTACAATCTCTCCTCCATGCTCATTAATTCAGACATGTCTACCTCCATTGCCACCCCAATAAATAGCGTTTCGCTCACAGCTTTTGGGACGGCGGAACGACCGTCTGCAGATCGGTTGGATGTGTGGGACCATGCGGCGAGAATACAGAAAACCCCTTGGACTTACTGCGGAAACGTGCCTTTCCGGCTAACAATTATAAGAGTTGGCTTCAATTGGGAGAGTGTGGTACATGCATGAAACCCGAGGAAGAGAAGATGGAGCCCATGGAATGGGCGAAATTCGTTCTCCGCAATCGGAACGAAGGCGCCTATTCTAGTGCCTACAATGTTTTCATGACCATGGCCCGTGAAGGGAACGCCGATGCCTAGTACTACCTAGGACTTATATATGCCAGGGGCCAGGGCGTCACGAAGGATTACGCAGCAGCGCTCTCGTGGTTTCAGAGGTCCCACAACAAGGGCAACCGCGGCGCCACATACTTCCTCGGAAAGATGTATTCCACTGGCGTCGGGGTTGAAAAGGACTCCAAGAAGGCGGAGATGCTCTTCCTGAAGTGTGCTGATAGCGACGTTCGTGCCCAGTACGAGATCGGTCTGATCTACTTCAAGAACAAGGACACGCCGAGGGACCTGGAGAGGTCGGCTAAGTGGCTCCTGAGGGCTGCTAACAATGGTCACGCCGAGGCCCAGTTCATGATTGGCCAATTCTACAAGAACGGCGCGGGCGTCGAAAGTGACCTGAACAAAGCCGTGGAGTGGCTCACGTCCGCGGCGTTAAACAAGCACAAAGGCGCGCAGATCCTCCTGGGGAACATGTACAGAACCGGCGACGGTGTTGAAGCCAACCGCGAGGAATCCGATCGCTGGTACGACATGGCTGACGGGAAGTAAAATGTCGAGAGATGAGTCGTTTGAGACGGCATCTCCGACTTTGAAACAACTGTAGAAGTTATGTCAGGGAAAGGTCGGAATCTTCCCCTTTGAGATTTTTACTTAAGACCTACGATCCTACCGTCGTCGGTAAGGTCGATCTTCATTGCGGCGGGAACTTTGGGCAGACCAGGCATCAGGGTGAGCGTCCCGCAGATCGGAACCACGAACCCGGCGCCGGAGGACAGCTGGACCTCCCTAATATTAAGCACCCATCCTATGGGGACCCCCTTCTGCTTGGAATCATCAGTGAGGGATGCCTGGGTCTTGGCGATGCACACCGGCAGGTTGCCGTAGCCGTCCGCCTCGATCTGGGCGATGGTCTTCTCAGCCGCCGAGGTGTAAGTGACGGACCCGGCGCCGTAGATATTGGTGGCTACGGCCTCGATCTTCTCCTTGATGCCGGCGTCGTCGGAGTACAGAAATCTGAAGTCTGGCCTATCGTTTTCCAAGGCGTCCAGGACTGTGTTAGCCAGATCGACTGCCCCCTCACCCCCTTTCAGGAAAGCATCAGTGAAGGCACACCTGACGCCGATTTCCTTGCAGTGCTGTGTGACCAAGTCCATCTCCTCCGGGGTATCGTGCTCGAAGTGGTTTATGGACACAACGATGGGCAGGCCGTAGGAGGACATATTCTTGATGTGCTTGTCCAGGTTGCAGAGCCCAGCCCTCAAGGTCTCGATAGTAAGAGTGTCGGGCTTATCCAGGAACCCGCCGCCGTGAGTCATAAGGGCCTTGATCGAGGCAACGACGACCACGCAGTCGGGTCTGATGCCGGACTGCCTGCAGACAATGTCCATGAATTTCTCTCCGCCCAAGTCAGACGCAAAGCCTGTCTCCGTGATAACGTAGTCCCCGAGCTTGAGGGCAGCCTTCGTAGCTATGATGCTGTTGGTCCCGTGTGCGATGTTGGCGAACGGGAACCCGTGGACGAATACCGGCTCCCCTTCTAGGGTCTGCACTAGGTTTGGGTTGATAGCGTCCTTGAGCAGCACCATCATGCTGCCCACGCACTTCAGATCCCCTACCGTGACGGGCTTTCCGTCGTAGTTGTATGCCACAACCATATGTTCGAGTCTCCTCCTAAGGTCGGCCCTGTCTTCAGCCAGAGCGAGGATGGCGGAGATCTCGGAAGCGGACGTGATGAGGAACCCACCCTCATGGGGGACCCCTCCGAGGATCCTGTCCCTCCCAAGCCCCGTGACGATGTTCCTGAGCTCACGGGTGTTGATGTCCATGGCCTTCTTCAGCACCACCCTAGTGGGGTCGATGTTATGGGGGTTGTCCCTCACAAGCTCATTGTCCACAATGGCTGACAGGAGGTTATGTGCGGCAGTGACGGCATGAATGTCGCCGGTGAAGTGGAGGTTGATGTCCCACATGGGGTACACCTGGGAGTAGCCTCCCCCGGTTGCCCCGCCCTTGATGCCAAACGTGGGCCCGATGGATGGCTCCCTCAGCGCACCCACCACGTTCTTGCCGAGCTTGCCGAGGCC
>CAZIJM010000004.1:0-18759 GCA_964539695.1 uncultured Methanomassiliicoccales archaeon
AATAGGAGTCGGCGAAGAACGCCATCCGCCTGACAGCGATGCTCCAGCAGGGGCATCGTAGGGTGTACTGCATCAATTCCGCTAGGAATGGAAAGTCGGTCGAGCCATGCTTGACCTTCAGCCAGATAATGAAACGCGACGGTGATAAGGAAAAACCCTGCAAAAGCTTCTTGGACATAGCCCCCGTCATCGATGGGACGTGGGTCCGTCACAAGGAGGTTACACCCCCCGCCAGAGGTGAGGCCATTGTGGACGGGGATGGAAGATTCGACAGACCCTTTTCTAAATCCTCCTTCGACGCGTACTACTCCTGTCCCAGATGCTATATGTTTAGGTTGCTGCTTCAGACCGAGGAGAGGAAGTCCAGCGAGTTTGGTAACCTCATCCATGCGTTCGCGGAGCTTTACGCCTGCCACAGGGAGAAGGTCCTGGAGATGGGCATGGACACCTTCTTGGACATAATATCTGACCGTTACGCCAGCCTGTCCTCCCCGACGATGAAGGAGGTTGACAGAGACGCGGTTAGGCTGGCGATGGGCAACGTGGTCCGCTACCTGGATATGAAGGGTGTTGTCGCGCCTCTTGACACGTACAACACCATGAAGAAGCACCCCAACCGGTTTCTAGAGAAGCTGGGACTGCCGGAGACCAGCACAGTGTGCGAGACTGATCACCTCTCCACGCTGCACCAGGTCCACGGGGAGTTTGACCTCTACTGGAACGGCACGATCACCGACTATAAGACGGGGAGAGGCAGGAACTCCTCTGAGATTGCAAAGGCCATGGTTTTTGGGTCCGGAAATGAGCGTCCCGAGTTTCAGCCCCTGATCTACCTGGCCCTAGCTTCGGAGATGCCTTCGTCGTCGGGGAATTTTGAGATGTTCTATGTCATGGACAACGACGTCGAATCTTCGGAGGAGGGCTTTGATATCCGTCGCAACATCAGGACCGTACGCCTGGTGTCCGGCGACCTCAGGGAGGCCATGAGGAACAGCGTCGTCCTGGAGGATGCTATGAGGGAGGGTCTGAGGAAAGAGCTCAAGGATCATGCCGCCGCACTTATCGCAGTGGCCGCGGACTGCGCCGAGGGGGAACCGTCGAAATGGAGGGAAGACCAGGCGCTGGTCGAAGCGTTTGTCAAGAGGACCGGATTCAAAATCAAAGACACCAAGAAGGTCGTCGGCACAGCCATAGGTAAATTGGCCTCCAAGTTGATAGCTGGGATGATCGTGACCGATGGGCTGGTGGAGGTCCCCAGGGGTACCCTCGATAGGTTCCTGGAGAGGCTCAACACCATGCACCACGAGGCCGTGGACTTATCCCTCACCGAACTCCCTGCGAGGCCGGTTATCGATTGCAGGAAATGTGACTTTTTCGAAGCCTGTACGAGGGATGTGGAGCGTATCTTCTCGGAGGAGGTGACGGACGATGAGTAATCTCAACATTTCACAGAAGAGGATTGCCGAGACTCTGGACGGGATGGTCATCGTGGATGCGGGACCCGGGACGGGTAAAACGAAGACCATGGTTGCGAGGTACTTGAACCTGATTTCCAGGCCGGACGTAAAGCCCAGCGACGTACTCATGCTGACCTTCACCAACAACGCCGCTACCGAGATGGAGGGGAGGATCAAGAAGGAAATGGTCAAAGTCGAGATGGCTAAGGATGCAAAGCTGGTGCAGGTCATGACCTTTGACGCGTTTTGCCTGTCCATCGTCATGGACTCTCCCGAGGATGCGGGGAGCATGTTTAGCATAGACGAAAGGCTGACCCGCGGTGCGACGATCTCCACCAACGATACCCTGAACAGAGAGCACTTCTCTATGTTCCTGGACCGTTTTCTAAACGATCATGGGGACGATTACGGCGACTGGGCAGCTGTGGCCAGCCAGGATCCAGTAGGGCTCATGAACCTCATTAACCGCCTAATGTCCAGTGGGATCTACCCTTTTAAGCACGGATGGTTCGGCATCGACGCCGAAAGACAAATCAGGGGCGACGTGGAGGTAATCCTCGAGCGCATGAAAGACCTCAATGTCTCTGGGTCGAGGGGCGGGAAGTCTAAGATGGCCGATGCCTTGAGCAGGATCGATACTAATGACTCATGCGGGCTTCCTGAGCTAGTAGGGAACGCGGTGCCCGTTGAGGCATTGGAATCCGCTGCATCAGATCCGTCGCGCGAGGGTCTCTTCAGGCTGGTGCACGACGTTTACAGGGACTACGTCAGGACGTGCATGTCTGAGGACCGTCTGACCTTCGGGATTAACGCCATGCTGGCTTTCGCGCTGCTCTATAGCAACCCGAAGGTGAGGGAGAGGAACTCTTGCAGATACTTGATGATTGACGAGTTCCAGGACACCAACGCCAACCAGCTGATGGTGGCGTTGATGGTGTTGTCAGAGCCCAATCTCTGCGTCGTGGGCGATTGGAAGCAGGGGATATACGGGTTTAGGTTCGTATCCATAGACAACATCACGAACTTCGAGGTCCGTGCTACGGAGTTCTGCAGGTTCCTCAATGAGGACACCGTGAGGGTGCGCTTTCAGATCCTCGAGGTTACTCAGCTGACCCTAGACGTCAACTATAGGTCGTCTGCGGAGATCGTGGAGAAGGCGTTTGAATGCATGGATCTCCCAGGCTCTTCCAAGGACGAGTCCTTGAGGCAAGAGGACAAAGACAGGGTCCACCCGATTTTTGTGGGACGCAGCAACATACCGGAGGAAGGGACGGAGATCCGTTATGTCATATGCGACTCACCCGACGACGAGGCCGAGGAGGTCGTTAAGTGCATCCGTAACTACGTTGGCTCCAGGAGGTACCGCGTTTATTCTGACGATGACTCCAGACCGCTGCGCTTTGGGGATATCGCCATCCTGTGCAGGAAGACCAAGCAGTGCCGCGTGCTCCTCCGCCATCTTCAGGACGCTGGGATACCCGTGTACATGGAGGGGGATGTGGACATCATGTCCACTCGGGAGGGGAAGCTCGCACTGGCCTGGCTGAGGTACGTGAACAATGAGCGCGACCCCTGGGGGTATGTGCCGATCATGGCGGACCTGAACTACTCGTTGGCGGAGTGCATGCATATCAGGAAGGACTATTCGGCGATCCCGGAGGTGCTGAAGGAGCAGCGGGAAAACCTCTATGTTAGGAGGCGCAGGGTGACCGAGATGCTAATTCGTCTGTACGCCTTCTATGGTTTGGACAACGACGTCACAGAGGCCATCATAAACACTCTCTCGGCGGCTTACAGGGGGTCTCTGCTAACTATCTCGGACCTGATTCACATCATCAAGGATGGCATCGGCAAGCAGACCGTCTACCCGGTGGAGAACTCCGGATACTCGGACGCTGTGAGAATCATGACTATACACAAGGCCAAGGGACTGGAGTTCCCGGCCATCATCATCCCATACATGGACGAGGGCAGCATGCCCGCCCAGGGGAGCCGGTCGAAGGACCACTTTTCGTTCGACGAGGGAATCGGCATCAGGGCGTCTAAAGAGGTGGGCAGGTTTGGTGACTACGCCAAGATTTGCACCTCCTGGAGGACCCGCCTGACCAGGAGATGTATACCAACCGATTACAACGAGGAGCGCAGGTTGATGTTCGTGGCTATGTCTAGAGCCGGGCAGTACGAGACGCTGATTTGCGGGCCGAAGCCGTCTTTGTTTATGACGGAGCTGTCCGGGCAATTGTACACCGGGATTTCGGATTGCGAGCTTCTTGCCGCTGGACACAAGGACTCAGAGGTCGAGAGGCCGGACACCTCAGGATATCCCGTCCGCAGGAAGAAGCTGGGCATACACTCCATAATACGCTTTTTCACCGAGGAGGACAAGGCGGTGGAGAGGGACGAGATGCCCGGGAAAGGTGTCGAGTACGGTGACGAGGTCCACAGGGCTGCTCAGGCGCTCTGCGAGGGATGGCCAGTACAGCGCGAGTATCCAGAGCTGGACAGGATCCGTGGCATACTCGAGAGGGCCAATGCCGTGGGGGAGCCCCGTGCCGAAGTGGAGTGCACCTTGCCTATAAGGAAGTGTGGAGCGGTCCTCGGCGGCAGGATAGACCTCCTGGTGGAGTGTGACAACGTCATCGAGATCCACGACTACAAGACAGACATCTCGGATAAGTTCGAACCGGAGTACAGGCTGCAGCTCTCGGTGTATGCACACGCCGCATCTGGGCACTACGGGAGGCCAGCGAGATGCTTCATTGAGTACGTTTCGATGGGAAGAACCGTGGAGTTTGAGCCCCTAGGCATGGAGGTCGTGACTGACAGGGTGATGGAGATCCTGCAGCAGGAGGAAGAGTTGGCCAAGGGAATCTCCGGGACGTCCAAGACCGACGTTCACAATGTTATTATATTTTGACGCTAAAGGCCTAGCATGAATGGACTGACCCGCGAAGAGGTCGAGGACCGCAAAGCCAGGGGGTTGGCGAACAATTCCGACGTCCGCTCCAGCAGGACGTACACGGACATCGTCCTAAAGAACACACTCACCCCCTTCAACATCATCCTGTTCATCCTGGGGATCCTCCTTGTCATCTGTGAGGAGGTCATCAGCGCATTGTCAGCGACAGGGATCATCATCATCAATATTCTTATTTCTACCGTCCAGGAGATGCGCGCTAAGCGCAAGTTGGACAAGATCTCGCTGCTGGTCAGACCGAAGGTTAGCGTCATCCGTGACGATAAGGAGGTTGAGATTGACCAGTCCGAGATTGTCATGGATGATCTTATAGTGATCCGCGCGGGAGATCAGGCTCTGGTCGATGGCATTATTGAGCAGTGCAGGTCCACGGAGATGGACGAGTCGCTGCTCACCGGGGAGTCTAGTACTGTTCGCAAGCACGAGGGCGACATGATATACTCAGGCTCAGTCTGCGTGACCGGCGAGACGTTCTACATGGTGACGGCGGTAGGGAACGAAGCCTACGCCTCCCAGATGCTGAAGAGCGCCAAAAGGTTCACGTCCAAGAAGACTCCGCTCCAGATGGAGACCGGTACGATCACTAAGATCCTGATGATCACCGCGGCGATTCTCTTTGTGATCACGATAGTCGAGTCGATGTTTATTACCCATGAGAGCTTCGGGGAGACGCTGGAGGTGTTTGTCCTCTGTCTGGACGTTGTACCGATAGCGCTGTTCCTCCTCATCACGCTGACCTATATAATAGCGGCGGCCAGGATGGCTGACTCCGGAGTGCTCCTCCAGAGGGCTAACTCCGTGGAGTCTATCAGTCATGTGGACACTGTCTGCATGGACAAAACCGGGACGATCACCACCAACAGGCTGAAATTCGTGTCCACGCGGGATTTCGTATCACCTGATGAAGCGTCCCGCTATGCGTCCGTCTTCGCGAGCCTGAGCGGCAGCAAGAATAGGACCATGATGGCGATACTGGAGCAGTACGGGGAGGCTGAAGCTGAGCTGGTGGAAGAGATCCAATTCTCCTCTGAGAGGAAGTACAGCGCCGTCAGGGTCAGCGACAATGGCAAAACGTACACCATGTACGTTGGCGCATGGTCCGTTCTCGGGTCTCATTGCAGGACGGAAGAGGATATTCCTGCCATTATCAACAGCGAGTCTAAGAAGGGGCTCCGCACGGTCCTGCTCTGCTTGAGTAGCGACAACCCACTCCACGACCTCGACGGCAGCCCCCTTGTCCACGATCTTGTCCCCATCTCGGTTATCTCTATACGTGACGAGGTCAGGCCGGACTGCAGGGAGACCATCCAGGTATTCTTAGACAACGGCATGGATCTGAAGGTTATCTCAGGCGACGACCCTGTGACAGTTGACGCGTTGTTCTCCATCACCAACATTCCTGGTGAGAGAAAAATTGTTTCTGGCCCCGAGCTGGACGCTATGGACCAGGAGACCTTCGATAGGACGGTCCAGGATACCAACATCTTCGGCAGGATGAGGCCCGAGAACAAGCAGGCCGTCATTGAGTCCTTGAAGCGCAGTGGGAGGTATGTCGCCATGATAGGAGACGGTGTTAATGATGTCAAGTCCCTCAAGACCGCCCAGGTCGGTGTCGCTCTGGAGAGCGGCTCTGGTGCGGCGCGTGGGGTGGCGGACATGGTCCTGGTTAAGGACAACTTCTCTGCCCTTCCCAAGGCCTTGATTGAGGGGAGAAGGACGGTATCGGGCATGAGGGACATTTTGAAGATCTACCTCACCAGAAACATTACTCTGGCGATCCTCTTCATCTTCATCTACATTTTCATTGGGTTCGTCCCAATGATTCCCATTCAGAACACCTATTATGCCTTTGTCTCCGTGACGATCATGGCCTTCTTTATGACTATCTTCGCCAAGCCCGACGAGAACAAGGAGCTGATCCTGCCTGACGTGCTGAGGTTCTCGGTGCCATCGGCGATCATGATAGCGGCCTTTGGGCTGGCGGTGTATGACATCTCCTGGTGGGCTCAGGGCCAGGGATACCTGGACATCGACTGGGACTATATGGCCGGAATACTCGGAAGGGACGTCAATAGCGATGGCGCAATCGATGGACTTGACATAATCTGCTACTACAGTTGGAACGGCTCCGAAGTGGAGGAGATAGTGGCCAGATCGGCCATGTTGTTCTTTGTAACCATCGCCGGAATTCTCCAGATGCTTCTGGTCTGCCCCAGGTACAAATTCCTGTCCTACGATGGCAGGACCAACAGGAGCCTCATCCCCATCGGCTTGGCAGCGTTCGTGTTCTTGGTGATCCTCGCCATGTACGTCTATTTCCCTATCGTGGCGGTGGAGCTGGTGAAGCTGGTGATATTCCCGAACGAGGTATTCTTGGCCCTCATCGCTGTGGTTGCGGTGTGGTTTTTCACTGAGTTGTTCGTGCTGAAGAAGAACGTGTTCAGGCACGCGGTGAACAGGTTCGAGACCCTCTACATGAAGAAGCTTCGCGAGGAGTACACGAAGGGCGACGTTACGGAAGACGACTGAGCTTCAGGGTTCGTAGTTCCCGTCGCGGAACATCTGCACCATGATGTACGAGGCCATCCTGGCATCGGATAGGGCACGATGACTCTGCACGCCGTGAATGTCTGCCGGGTCGCCCTCGACGATCTTCGAATAGGCTACATCCAGCTTCGGGTACCTGTATTTTTTGCCGCAGTAATCGCTGGGGATCTTGCACACCGGGGTCGCGGCGAGCATAATGTCGTTGCAGAGGGTAAACTCCCCCTTCATGTCCCATGGTTTCTGGAACAGGAACTTGTTCATATCGTAAGCGATGTTGTAGGCGGTAACCGTCTTGTTTCTCAGGATGCGGCGGACGTTTTCGATGACCTCCCTGGCTGGCGGCGCCTCAACTACCATCTCCAGGGTCAGGTCAGTGTTTTGGAAGATCCACGCCTCCCTATGGTAGTTGTCCCAGAAGTCCACGTTGTAGCCGAGAACCGAGGAGTATACGTCCTTTACGGTGCCCCCGCGAAGGGAGACCTTACAGATCCCCACGTCGACGACCAGGTCTTTCGGCGCCCCCCTGAGGCCGGTGGTTTCGGTGTCCAGGACGTAGATCTCATCCGGCGGGAGTTCGTCGAGGGAGACCACCCTGAATCCCTTGGGGTTCCTTGGATCCCTCTCGTAGGTACTAAATCCGCTCATGCCACGTCAACGGACAACAGTAATATGAAGGATACTATGGGTGTCCGTGAAGTACGGCACGACGGTTAGGGGAACATTCGTATCACGTCCGAACAGGTTCATTGCGGAGGTTGATATCGGCGGCGAAGTGCAGAAGGTCCACGTCAAGAATACCGGTCGCTGCAGGGAGATCTTGGTGCCTGGCGTTAAGGTGGTGCTGGATGACTCCGGGAATTCGGGTCGCAAGACCCGCTATGACCTGATCGCCGTCTACAAAGGAGGCATACTGATCAATATAGATTCTCAAGCTCCGAATAGGGCCTTTGGGGAGTTCATCCCCCGCTCGGGGCTGTTTGATAGGGATCCCATTATCCATCCGGAGTACATTCACGAGGACTCCAGGTTCGACTTCTATGTGAAATCAGGAGACAGAAGGGCTTTCGTCGAAGTAAAGGGTGTTACACTGGAGCACGAAGGTGTCTGTATGTTCCCTGACGCCCCCACCGAGAGGGGCCTGAAGCACGTAAGGGGGTTGGAGAGGTGCGTGGAGGAGGGGTATGAGGCATACATGGCCTTTGTGGTGCAGATGAAGGGGATGAGGTCATTCATTCCGAATTACGCAATGCACAGGGAGTTTGGGCTGGAGATGGAGAGAGCGGAGTCGATGGGAGTCGGGGTACTGGTTTATGACTGCCTGGTCACCGAGGACTCAATGACTGTGGACTCTCAGCTCCCCCATGTGTATGGTCACTGATACTCTTCGTTGTTATCGTAGGTCTTGGATCTCTTCTTCCTCTCAGCGGGGTCGGAGTCCTCCAGGGCTCTGATGAGCTTGATGTACTCGGAGACGGCTTTCTCTTGCTCGCTGATCATCTGGTGGACTAAGTAGATGTTCTTCATGGTGGCGTTAGCCTGCATGAAGCTGCCGTCTTCTGGTTCCTCCCTGATCATGGCGATAACTATGAGCTTCATTGATTTCGTCCCGGAACGGGAGTCTTCATAGCTGATGACTGCGTCTAGAGCAGCCTCGCCGTAAGATGAGGCATTCAGATACCTCATGGCGGCCTCAGCGATCTCCGGGTAGTAGACGAAGTCTACGTTTTGTACCAGGTTGGAGAAGTCCATCCCAAGGATATTCTGGAAGTGTCCGTACCTCTTGATTTTAGAGATGCCTACATCCGCCACTAGCTCCGATGGGGAGTACATGTCCCTCATGTCGCTGACCCTAAATTTGGAGTCGATCTGGAACTTGCGGACCGTCTTTCCGGACGGAGTGATGACCATGTTCTTCCTCACCAGGTATAGGTTGATGTCTGGTTGGATCAGTTTATTGTACCTAAGGATCTTCCTTGCCTCGTCCCTCTTCTGGCGGCTTTCCCTGTTGCTGTTGGTGATGGTGTCCAGGAACAGGATGACGATGACCAAGGCGATGTTGTTACACAGGATGTTGTTGATGTAGTCCCCCAGCGACCACGGGTCGCCGAGGAGCTAGACCACAACGTACATGATTAGGCTGGTGACTACGACCACGATGACGGACCATCTTACTACGTTCATCTCGTGAGACTTTTCCACGACGGTGGCCCTGGTTTTTCTGAACTCCGGGTCCAGCTCGTCCTTGGTAGACCCAAATATGGAGGTCCTGACGGTGTCGAACTTCGACTTGGTCGAACCGAAAGTGTTCTTAGACGTCTCCTTCTGGGAATCCCCGGAACCGGCCCCCTTGATGTCTATTTTTATATCCCACACCCCCCTCAGTACGTTTCTGATGTTCTCCCGGGTCTCCTCGGCGGTGCAGGTCGTATTGACCATGTAGATCTCGCACTCCGACAGGTATCTCCTGAAGAACTCCCTTTTCAGGTTGGAGTGCCCGATGTCGCAGACGAGCCGGTGGGGATTGCAAAAGCCCCCTGCGACAGGTACTCTAGCACCTTCTCGGAGGTCATGGGGCATACCTTGCGGTCGTCGGACGGGTCCCGCTTTAGCAGGAACATGTACCTAATGAACGTCCCCTCTAATTACGGAGTCTTCGTCAGCCACCCATCTCACGTTGCCAATGCCACGGCTCTTGTTGTCTAACCTGACTTCCTTCACTAGAAGGCAGTTCTCTTCCCACATCGCTGATGCTGGCATCGATGTAACAGTTCTTTTCCGATCCCTCTATTGCTGACCTCCTGCTTCCGAACAACACAAAGTACCAGTCGTCAGAGATTAGGTGTGTGTTTTCCATCCTGAGGAGCCACCATGATTGGGTGGTTTTGTCCGTTTTCGAGGGGGCTATCAGCGTGATGCTGGATCCATCGATGTCGAGGATCGCACCGTGCACGGAGTAGATCGCATGAACGTCATTCAGGATGTTGTCCGTCATGCCAAGGGCGATGCTCTTGATCCAGTCGCAGTAATCGAAGTTGAACAGGAACGTGGTGAACGAAAACTCGTTGTAATTGGTATAGAGGGCGGTTCTCAAGTCGCTCAAACAGTAAATTCTGGTATGCAAGCGCATCGAATCCGACATGTGGTAGAAATTATCGAGCCACATGTCTATGTAGTCGCGGTTAGTGATGTAGAGCTGCACGTGGATGCCGTTGATGTCGGCCTTCTAGGTGAGATAGTTGAGGCTGAAGTAGCACCGACGAAGCTCCACCGTCCTCTCTGGGCCTATGTTTTCAAGTTTGTACGCCATGGTCTCGCACCCGTATTCGCAGGAGACGATATCATGTTTCCGAAGGATGTTCTAACTACGGACTTCGTGAACAGCAGCAGCGAGAGGAATTCGATAGTACAAATAGATAATCGTGGATTCGGCACTTGATATGATTTTCTAAGGATTTTTTGGAGCTTCTACTACGGGCAGTAGTGTATGCGCGTCCACCTGTGTACGCGACAAAAACGTCAGTGAGAGAACAGACAGGTTGGGTCTATTTCGAGGATCTCTAAATAACGGGTGAACTCATCGATCTTCATGTCCGCCCCGGAGTAGATCACATCGTTATCTGGCCTGTCGGGTTTGACGATAAGGGAGGACAGGTCGTTGATCATGTCCTTGGTGGTTTTCAGCAGCCCTTCCTGTGCACGACCATGTTGATGACCTTGGCCACGATCATACTCAGGGAAACCATGAAGATAAATATGTTCACTTGTAAAGATCTGTGGATGTAGATGTTGTCTACTTCGAATTCCGACTTTGCGGTGTGGAATGTTTTCCCGATCTTGTACTAGCCCAACTAGAGCATCAGCACCTTGTCTGCGGTGGTGCCGTCCCTGAGGTTGCCCGTCTCCAGGGGCCGTAGGGCAGGTTCGTGATCAGAACTCTCGTTGCCGGGCCGAGGATATCTCTTCAGCCAGGGCCTGGGAGAACTCCCAGACTACGGACACATGCCATTCAGTACGCACCTTAGGTGTTCGTCCTTGGGGTGAGGGGAGGCGCCCCTTCCCGTAGGGCTCCTACACGTCCTTGCGCGTACGTCGGTGATGATAACGTGCGCCAATAGCCACAGCTCGTCGAGTACCATCCTGAAGGTGTGGTCGGCCTCCTCCTCAAAGGCGAACACAATTCGCTTGAACTGGGAGAACGCTCTCTCAACCTCCTTCCTTTTTTGGACGCACAGGTATTTGATGTCGTTTCCAACGCTCTCGGCGGTCCGATAGGTGATGAACCATAGAATCTTCTTATCTGTCTTCGTGTCGCAGTTATAGATCTCTCATTCGTCCCGTGTGAAGCTTGGGTCTATCTCTGATTGCATCACGGAGACACGATGTCGTTTTGTATCCCCTTCGAAGTTCTTGAGACACTTGGAAACGAACCCGAACCCCTCTGCAAACAGTAGCTCAATTAGGCCGGCAGTGACAATCTTGGAGTTCTCCATCCACGTGGACCACTCTGGATCTACCGGGTAGTAAGGAACCTTACGGTCTTGATCCATATCGGTGTTGCTGATGGTGCCATTGTACGGGCGCTCAGAGCACATTATCCCGTTCTGATCGGTTATCGACTGCAGATTGTATACCAAATTCGAGTTATTTCCGTTTTTGGCTTGGTCGTTCTTTTGCGAGTTGGGCCCGACTTGATCGTCGATATAGTCACAAACCCCGGTCTATTTGAGCATCGCTATCTGCTATTATTTCCTCTGTTTTAGGATTCTGATATTTATTCGGACCCACCAGAACCCCATCTTGAGCATCCTTCTTAGCTACTATGGCTTCTATTAACTTCTAGCAGTTTAGTCCTGTATCACCGCAAGGATTGTCCGTCCGTTCGAGCGGACGTATTCACGAGATCTCCTTAGGTAAGGGGTGAATTCTTTATCTCATGTAGCTGTTGCATTTATATGATCGGGTTCATACAGTGTTGGACTTTGACGGTCAAATCCGTCTCGTCTGTCCTTTCTACACTTACCATGCATTTCCTGTTCATTGGCTCAAGGTGCGTTCGAACTATCCATAGGTCTTATTTCTGCGGCGCCAGGAAGGATCTCCGAGGAAATTCTTCTGGCGTCGTATTTTGTCGATGGCAAAGCAGGCTATGTGGATCTTATGCTTCTTTCATAGTTTCTTCTGGAGTTTCTAAGAGCTGAACCTTTGGTACTTTTTCGTGTTGTACAGCTCAATGATCGCTTCGCGGTTTTTCATCCGAACTTTCTGATGATCTTCTTTAGACAGATGGATATTAAATCGAAGACCGACATCGGCATTTTGCGGTTTTTGTACTTCGAGTTGAGGAGATTCCTACTTTGTAAATGTGTGACTACTTGGATACGAAGCCCTTCAACACGTCAAACTTCTATGCCGCGCGAGAGTAGGATATCCTGTCCTCGGTTACGACTACCTTATCGCAGCTCTTCATGGAGAGTCTGGTTTTTTCGTGCTTTCGGCCGTTGTGGACGGTGTCTGTGGAGCCCATCCCATCATCGAATATTTTCTCTGCGATTCTCTTGGTGCTAACTGGATTCTGATTTATTTTGTTATTATACTCGAACGAAGTCCACTTATAGTCACAGTTTCGTCTAGCTGAGAATATCGAGTTCGCACATGAACTTGGTGTTGTAGGTATTTATGAACTGTGTGATTAAAACATTGTTAGAATTTACGAAAATCGTTTATCGACACAATTCTTTACTGATTTTACTGAATCTACACGCTTGGGTCCGAATCGTTGTTTTTCAACTTAATAAAGTGTTTGCCCAGGGCTCACGCCTGCCGGGGGAGTATCCTACTCCCAGGGGCGAGGTCCTGGTCTTTCTGTTCATGACGTACATTATTATCGTGAACTCATCGATGGTGGTGGAGGTCGGGACGGACCGAGCGGCATATTACACCGCTACTATTATCATGGTATTCATAGGAACCCTGTTGATGACCCTGTACGCGCGCTACCCTGTCGCGTAAGTGTTTTATAGGAGCCAACGTACTTCCACATACGCTATCGTGCTTGACCTCAACTTCACATAACAGGAGACGCTAATGGTCCTCCTCATATCGGGAGATAGTATTCTTCGTCATAGCGATCAGCGGGATCAGGAAGAGGATCCTGGATCAGATCTAGATAGGGGGTTTTTCCAATGCCTTGGACATTCGGACATTATTCTACATCATATTCACGTTCTTCTTGTACGCCGGGAAGGTCACCGGCGCCATATTCATCGGAATGATCGTGATGGCGATGGTCGGAATGACGTTTAGCGTCACCCCCCTGCCGGAGTTGGCGGTGTCTTTGTCAACCATACTGTAGGTGGGGGCTTTTTGAACGGGCCGTTTTCAGATTTCTTGACCGTCGAGTTCTTGATGGTAATCGTTTTGATGGCCTTTGTACAGTTCTTCAACAGCACCAGCATGCTGATGGCCACGGGAGAGGGTGGGCAGCATTGACGAGGAGGGGGAACGTCCAGTGCGAGAAGACACTACTGGCGGACTCCGCCACACCAATCGTCAGCGGAGTGATTGACATCATGCCCGCGGAATCCTCCGCAGAGTCCATGGTCGGGATCGAAACGGGGCCAGAACCGGCCTGGCATCCTTGGTGGTCACCGTACTGTTCTGCTTCGTGCTGTTCATCGACCAGATGCTCTCTATCACAGACTGCAGTTGCATTGTGGGCGTCATGTTCATCGTTGGTACCGCCATGATCACACAGCTCAAAGACGCCAAGTGGGATGATCGGCTGGTGACTGTGGCGCTCCTGGGTACGGTAATCATGATGCTCCTCACCTACTCGATCATTAACGGGATCGTGTTCGGTATCATTTTCTACTGTGTGTTCATGATTGGTGCGAGGTGCTGGAGGGAGGTCAGCCCCATATTGTACGATTTGGTGCTGATATCGTTGCTGTACCTTGTAATGGTCGTCAGATCGTTCTGACAGCATCACTATTATAACCGTTGAACCTATCGTTGGAGCCGTGTCAATCCTTCTCGTAAGATATTCCGAGATAGGCCTGAAGAGCGCCCCGGTCCGTAGAAGGTTCGAGAACCAGCTTAAGGACAACATCCTTACGATGCTGGCGGAGGACGGAGTGGAAGCCCTGATCACCAAGAACGGCGCTAGGTACTATATTGAGACCACCGACATGGACACGGCGGTGGCATCTGTCCGCAGGGTGTTCGGAGTCGGCTCTATCTCGGTGGCAGAGGAGTGCGCCTCGTCGAGAATGGAGGATATCTGCGCCAAGGCCGCCGAGTACTCCAGGAACAAAATCGGCGAGGGGTGGGGTTTTGCCGTCAGGGCCCGCAGAGAAGGGTCCCATGGGTACACCAGCATGGACCTGGGCAGGGAAGTCGGGTCCGCCATATTTCTGGCTAACGAAGACAGGGGTGTCAGGGTGGATCTCACCGATCCAGATGTGACGTTCTACGTGGAGGTCCGTGAGAATAGGGCCTTCATCTTCGAGGAGTACATTAGGTGTCACGCTGGGCTCCCGGTGGGTAGCCAGGGAAGGGTCGTGGCCAGGGTAGATAATGACCGCGGGCTGGTAGCTGCATGGCTGATGATGAAGCGCGGCTGCAGGCTAGTGGCCAACGGCACAGGGGATCTGGAGCTCCTTCGCAAGTACGACCCACTGATGAAGGTGGGCGACGGAAATCCTAAAGTCCTTGGCTATGTGCTCGACACCGACCTAGAGGGGCTAGGCTCTGTGGACGTTACCGCATACGATGCACCGGTATTTTTCCCGACCATTGGCATGAGCGATTCCGAGGTGGCTGAGCTCGCAGTGGTCATCAGAGCCGGACTTTGAGGGCTTTATCCGGTCTTTTTTGGATTCTGTCTGGACGGCGGGCAAGAGATTTCATGACGGAAATTTCACTTGATCTTTCTCTGGTTAGCCTTGACGGAAGGTCTGGCCTTCTCGGCACCCTTTCCGGTGTGCCTCATGCCACGGCCCTTCTGGCCCGCAGAGGTCTTTCCGCGGTAGACACGGTTCTTGTGAGTGTTGTCGCAGATCCAGTTAATCTTGGGGTCTGTCTTGATGACGGGGTGCGCGGGGTCCACGAGGATGATTTCGTACCACTCCTGTTGTCCGTCGGCTCCGACCCAGTAAGAGTTTAGGACCTCCAGGTTGGGGTACCTTTTGGCGGTCCTCTCCTCAGCCATCCTCTGGAGGGATTTACCGATTGTGATCTGGTTGATTCCCTTCCTCTTGGCTCTCCTTCCGGTGACAATGGCCCTCTTTTGAAAGCTTCCCTTCCTGACCCTCGCCCTGACAACGACGTAGCCCTGCTTGGCCTTGTACCCGAGGGCCCTAGCTCTGTCCAGGCGAGTGGGTCTCTCGATGCGGAGGAAGTTCTCCTCCCTCCTCCATTGGATCCTGCGTTTGTAGTTGAGCTCCTTCACGTAGGATTTTGCGGGGACGTTCCAAGCGTCGGCGATGTAGCTGTACATGCTTTTCCCGTTGACCGGGCGTGTCTCCTGAGTCTCTTCGCTCATTTGTATCACCTTTACAGATTCACCTGTTGGGCACATTTCTGTTCGCGCGCCTAAGCGGCGCACAAGTTACCTATTGCTACCATCTATTTAAACGGCACGATTGGTTTCGATTAAAGGATTAGGTGGATACAGGTCTGGCACTGCAATCTTATATTGTTGAGGAGTGATGATAGGCTCGACAACGTCAAGGCGCCCGGTTCCCGGTCAGAGGTCTAAGGAGATCGAGCCCTTCTCTGACTCCCTTCCTGATCTGGCGGATCACGTATGCGCCGCATATCATAACGCTCATGATTATGAAGGTGCAGGAAATTGGCCCTTTCGTGTACGAGATTGCCGAGACGAAGTTCGCAGAGTCGCCGGACGAGGGAATGACCTTCGTGCTGGTCACATTAACCGTCAGGAACGTCTGGCGCATCTACGGAATGTGTGTGTCGGCATTGGACTTCGTCGACGCCGACGACAATATCCATTCCAAGGACTGGTCGGTTATGTCTATCCACGACGGTATCCACTCCGATATGGTGTTGATCCAGATCGGGCTCGGAAACACAGTATTGTACAACCTGGTTTACCAGGTACCGGAGGGTCTCGCCGATGGGCGTGTGCATAAGCCTCAGACCGGACTTAAACGTGGAGGACCCAGCACACTCTCCACCTTTACATGCATGATATAATCAGTGGGTAGTCACTATGGCGGCGGAATTCAACAATGACATGTACATCAGGACGCAGTCCGAGTACATTGGAGAGCGCATCCAGAGCTTCTGGAAGTTATATTTTGAGTTCGGGGGAGGGAGGGTCAACAACTACCACGCGTCTAGGATCTTGCCCGAATTCGTACCGGACAGCAATATCCGCATGCTCATAGAGTTCGATAGCCAGGCCGAGGCGATAGTAGTTATTAATGCTGAAGGCATCGTCTGGAACGAGGTCCTTAAGGATATCGATGTGGATTACGACCAGTAGGTCTTCAGGCTCGTCGATTTCTTTAACAGGAGGATCGGATCTGTGGGCTGGTGATCATCTACTACAGCGGTCAGTCGGCGACTGACGCCTTTCAGATGAAGGCCGAAGCCTTGTGGCTGAAGGTGTACAGGCACTACCACATTACAGGGTACCTTACCAACATTCCCCTCATCGTCTCATATCGAGGGTATGGTAGTAACGAGTATACGGAGACCACCAAACCACTGTGGTGGTCATCGCATTAGATCCAGCAGCGGGAAGATGGCTGTCTGTTTGTCCTAGTCGTACTACGAGTACATCCGGGTAGAAAGACTGGTTACGCGAAGTTTAAGACCTTCCCCATCTAGAATCTCTCGCTGAACCACCCTGTGAATATCGCTTATGAAGCGGTCATCACCGACCTCATCGACGTCGATGTTATAGGCTCGTTCCACCTGGACGTCTACGGGAAGTCGATGGTCAATTACAACCGGGATATCGAGATCTTCCTAGTCTTGAACGCCATTCCGACGAAGATCTCCTGTAGGTCCCCGTACAGGTTTCTCAAGGACATGAGATCTACATGGCCGGGAGTGGCATCGTGGGCAATGCTACGGTGAGGCGCGTGGCTAACAACGAGATCGTCAGACGCTTTCGCCATTTTGAAAGACTGCAGGGAGGGCAGGATCAACGACGAGTCTGTGTTCAAGTCCAAACTGATCGTCAAGAGTGTTGGATTGTCCATAGAGTACCGCAGGATGGTTACCATGATGAGGTTTATGATGCGCAGTATTGACAGGCCAGTGTCATCTCAGAGATGTCTGACGGCACCGTGATGGTCGAGAAGTCGTTGCCCTTGTTGACGGCGTCCTCCGCAATAATCCTGAACGTTCTGAAGATTCTGGTTGGGATTGACGATGACGTTCTGCTAATTTCGCCGGACGTAATCCACTCCATGCAGAGGCTGAAGGTGGACTACCTGGGCAATAGGAATCCTTATTTGCATATCGACGAGATGCCGGTCGCTCTCTCATAGCAGTAACACTGATCTGATGGTCAAAAAGGTCCGCGAAGCTGCCCGAATTGAGAGGGTACAATGTACACTTTTCGGTGGTGCTGTTGTAAGTGGACAAGGGCCTGTATAGAAAGCTGAGATGTACATCTCCAGCGAGCTTGAGTACCAGACCAAATGCCTGTTCCACAGGTTCTGAAGAGGGGCGGAGGTCGGGCGGGACGACATATAATTACAGGAAGGACGTACACTCTGGCATGGAAACCGCAGCCGACTTCCTCACCGAGGAGGAGACTAGGGCGATCGAGACAGCTGAATCTGGCGACGCGGAAGCGTGCCGCGCACTGGCCGAGGAGTCTGACCAGGACTCGTGGATTTCCATGTTTTTGTACGGTTGCGCGGACATGATCGAGGGCCACCACACCGATGCGCTGGCCAGATGGATGGTTGCCGCGGACATGATGGAGGATGTTAGGGACATGGCTGTAGTGGCAGACGCTATGGCCAAGTCTGTGGCCAGGGGCATTATTCACTGGGATTTCCCAGCGCACCTGGAGCTCTCGGTCCTGACCGCCTTGTCCCACGGTATGTCGCCGCTCATGGGCTTCTCTGACTCTCAGTTCTTGTGCGTCGTACTGGAGTACCTCAGAGGCTTGGTCTCCAGGGATAACCAGGCGATAAATGCGGCGATAATGCAGGCCGCCTCTGCGGTGGCGTATATGGTGATGATGTTCGGTAAGGATATTCGCGAAATGCGTGAAGCCGCCGGTTCGCTCCTGGGCGTTATGGATCAATGCCTGGACAGCATGGATGCGGCGGGATTCGTCCCGCCGGAGCTTGACAGCCTCCCAATAGATCAGTTGAGGGAGCATACGGAGACGCACGTCCTGCCGTACGAGGTATTTGTTAGGGAGTACGATGCCGCGTCCAGGAGGTTCTCAGAAGATGAGCTATCTGACATCATCGGATATTGGTCTGGCTCCCGTGGGGATAGGCTCTTAGACAAGATGGCTGATATCATGGACATTGGCGTTAGGTATATGGACACCGACGATCCGAAGCAGGCCGATGCCTGTTCCAAGGCGGTTAGGATGTATGTTTTGAAGTATCTGAGGATTAGAAAGTGAAGCTTTTTATAAGTAATAGGATGACGTCATCAGAGGATTTTTGAAGCCTTACTCATGATGCTGCAATTGATGTCCATGCCATTTCGGGTGCTTCGATGGGTGCTTCGATGGGTGCTTCGACATGGTCTTATCAATGATCCACTTCCTCATTC
>CAZIJM010000004.1:18859-21109 GCA_964539695.1 uncultured Methanomassiliicoccales archaeon
GGGTGCTTCGATGGGTGCTTCGACATGGTCTTATCAATGATCCACTTCCTCATTCTCCTCCGTATGAAAGTCTTGCTTTCGAATGATTTCATTAAGGTATTTGATCGGAAACGGAGATATTGTGAGTTGATTGTATCGACGAAATGCACGTTAATGAGGTTCAAAACGAGCTTCTCCAACGTCTTAGATTTGAAGATGGTCTCTATCTAGCGAATGTGGGGACCAGAGAGGGTTGCATAAAGATTGTTTTGATTGTATCTGGAGATGTAGAATTTCTTCCCACCAAACTTTGATGTAGACAGATCTAGTAGCGAGTTTATGTAGTTCTTTTTAGTGACCTGTCCCCTTCTGCCTCTTTGTACTTTTTCGTAAACGTGTCCCGGATGGCCATCATCCACCGAGATAGGCAGGAGATTTGTCCCCCTTACGATGCATATTCCTCTTCTCCAATCGGTTACGAGATATTTCAGTTGCTTGAATTTGTCACCTTGAATTGTGCAATAATGCGCACGAGCAAATGTGTGCGAGTGCGTATACGCACATGTGACTCCAATAACGAAATTGGAGCTTTTCAATAAAGACTGTGATTTCTTCACCCCACCTTTTCAACATCCCGCCTAGTTCTGAATTATTCGGAGTCCTGAGGCGGGCGCATCGCGCAGTCGAGTCTGTCCTCCACTAGTCCTTTGGGGATGGTCACGGGCCCCTCCCTGTCGTACTTGTCGAGCACATCCGTTATATAGTCAAAGATGTCAGGGTCTCTGATCTCCGTTGTCTCGAACCCGCCTTATGTAGGGCGGGACGAGACCCTTGTAGGTTTTCTGTTTACCACCATTTCATCTCGGTGGGCTCGATGTCATCGACGAGCACGGAGAGGGTGAACTGCACAACCATGGCGAGGATCAGCCTCCCCTGGTTGTATCCTCGACCCAAACTCTCAAGGGGTTGAGATCGACTAAACTCTTCAGGGCAGATGTAAAATGCTCGAGGTTGACCCCGTGGAGATAGATGAGGAGCACAAGGTAGAGATTCATAGGAAACGAGCACTTGAGCTTGAATCATCACTCCGTAAGGATATTGTGTCTTTTAGCTTCTTGTCCGGGTTGATGTGGATCCAGGGGTTATTGGTCACGATGAAATGAGCACTGTCAATTACTACCTTTTAGAAGTAGTTCTTCTCAGTCTTAACTCTCTTTATCGTGTTTTCCTTGGCGAGCGCCTTCTTTGTCTTCCCCCCGAGGACCTTCCTGGTGGTGATGGCCTTTTCGGCCATCGTCACCGCCACAGCATAAGAATCTGTCAAGAAGAACAGGTACTCGAGTGATTGGATGACTCGAAGATGTCTGTTATGCAGGCTACGCTTATCTTTAGATAGGACCATTTTGTCTTTCTCTTTGGCTATCTCTCTGAGGTCGGAGTTGTTAAGACTTTTTCTGGTGATGTAGCGGTTGTTGAACTTGGTGACCTTGTCGACAATGTCGCTGTTTGAGCAGGAAAAGAAGCTGGAGATAAAATCTTTGAACTGGGAGGGTCGTTGAGGTTGCTATAGTAGGTCCTTATTGTCGCCTGTATTTCGGTGGTGATGTTCGAGGTGAACATAAACTAGTCTGGAGTTGCATTGTGTCTCTTCCCTCACTGTACTTTATTTTTCTGCCCTTAGGGCTGTGCGGGGGATGTGGGAGCTGTCCACGTAGGCGTCTGTGTGAACGTCGGGGCGAATGATCTTCATTACCTGATCAGATGATTGATCACCTTCTCGAGATGGTCTTCTAACCTGTTGAGATTCCTCTGCAATGTTTAGCGGTGAATGTCGTGGATGCTGTAGAAGTACTTTTTCCACAGACCGAACCTGTGCACGTACAGGTTTTAGTTATTCGTGGAGAACGTGTTGCTGAGGTAGTTGATTGCGAGGTTCTTATAAATAAGCTCATGAGGCTCCCGTCCTCCTTAAATCCGTCCAATAGCCGGTCATGCTGTATTTTCTGAGATTGGACCTCACGGTCCTCATCGAATTAAGAGAAACAACTATATACTCACTGAAGCTACTGTCGTCTGTCCTGAAGGTTGTTTATTGTATAACTTTTTAGAGTGCTTTTATGTTATATGTATTTCTCGGACCTGCATAGCTTTTCTCGTGTTTTTGTCGCGCAGTCTTGCGTGCATGAGCGTGAGACTGCGTAATTCAAGATTAACTCGATTTCCTGCGACTTTTTATGATTACATCGGTGTTTAGGAATCGCATAAAAGGGC
>CAZIJM010000005.1:0-20529 GCA_964539695.1 uncultured Methanomassiliicoccales archaeon
AGCACTGGTCGCTTCTCTCGAGGGAGTTGACATAATGGAGGCCATTGCGAGCGCAGCAGTTTCCACCGCGCCTGAAGCCACCGTAGCTGCCGCGCCTGCAGCCCCCGTAGCTGCAACTGCCGACGAACCCGAAGAGGAAGCTGTCAGCGAGGAGGAGGCCGCCGCTGGTCTCTCCGCTCTGTTCGGATGAACGGTTGGTCTTAAGCTGACAACATAAACCATTTACCCCCAACCTCTTTTATCTGACGAAGGATGGTTTCAATATGTGTGTTAACCAGGAGGTTATCGTCAGTTTGACGTCGGAAACCGTCGACGTTCTGTGCACTCTGGTTGAGCAGGACGAGTTCGGATCCACGTCCAATACCGTGCGCTCCGTCCTGGACAGCTATGTATCCGAATGCCTGGTACAGAACGTCAGGTCCACCTCCGAAATCAACGACGCACTGAACATCGAGGACCTGACCATAAACGGCTCCTCCCCGGACAGCGCCGTCAGAGCTGCGGCCCGCGAGTTCATTCGCAAGAGGATCAACCTGGGGGAGCGCCAGTGGGGGATGTGATTCTCTTTGCCTGTGGAGGCGCCGCTAGGCACATCCTGGACAGTGCTCGTGAATCGCCTGGTGTGCCGGTGGTGTTCATCGATTCCAATAATGGTAGCTCTATACAGTTCATCGGCGACGACATGCCGGACGAGCACATCGACCAGTTCCTTGCCTACACGCTAGCGTATGAGAACAGGAATGAGATTCGCAGGGCTATAGCCGGGATGAGAATCGCAATCATCTTCGCCGTCCTTGGTGGCCAGACTGGAACTAGAATGATGCCAGTAGTGGCACAGTGTGCCCACACGGAAGGGTGCAGGGTCGTCACCATAGTCGGGCTCCCCCTGGAGGAGGGGCGCCGTGGGAGGGCCATGGCCGCGGTACCGGAGATATCCGAGGTCTCTGACAGGATGATCGTCCTAGACATGGCCATGAACTCCAAAATCTACCCAGACTTGAGAATCCACAGAGTAATGAACCTAATAGCCAATACCGTCATGTTCACCACCAGGAACATAGCCTGGCTGATGGAGGGGCCGTTCTTCAGCACCTTCTCCAAAAAGACGTACACCGTCGCCTACACCACGGACATCGATCCGTCAGGTGCAGTGTCTAGGGCCACCGACGCGTCGATGTTTGACACCGACCCGTCCTTCGGCAAAATGATCGTGTTGGTGAGCTCGGAATTTGGAACCGCACAAATCGAATCCGTCTACAGCACGGTCGTCAACATGACCGGAATAATCCCGGACATAGTAAAGAGAAAAGACAGGGAGGACACTAAGGTCCTGGTCTTCCTGCCGGTTCCTGGCTTCTGAGAGTTATTCACCCTTTCTCTCCCAAGTTTTGCCGTACTTTATGATCTTAACAGCGTCCCCGAAAACACCCATGATGGTATTGTACTCGTACTTCGTCGGCAGAGCGCGTCCCATCATGCGCCTGAACATGACGGTAGTTATTTCCCTCCTGTTCTGAGGGTACTCTATACTCTCCATAAGGTCTCCGAAGAACTCGAACATCTGCTCCTTCTCCCGCTTGTCAGCCAGCTCGGACCTGCGCGGGGTGTGCTCGACCTGATAGAACTCGTACATTACAATGGTGGCCGCATGGGACAAGTTTAGGATGGGGTACTCCTCACCGGCGGGGACAGTAATGAGTACATCGCAGAGATTCAGCTCGTCCTGGAGGAGTCCAATGTCCTCCCTCCCGAACAGGACTGCTATCTTCTCTAGATACCCACGGCAGTGCTCCGCGAACTCTCTCGCGGACACAGGGATGCGAGCGTAGTTCCTATCGCCCTTGGTGATGACGCCGCTAGTGCCGGCCACGAGAAAGCACCCTTCTAGTGCCTCGTCTAGGGTGTTGACGATGTGTACACCATCCAGGAGTGAGGATCCGTGCTTTGCCCTGCGGTAGGCGTCGTCCCCCAATTCGCACGGGTTGACTAAGTAGAGCTCGGACATGCCGAAATTGGCCATTGAGCGCGCGATAGCCCCGACGTTTCCCTCAAACTTGGGCCCCACTATAACAATGCGCAGATCAGGCATGTTAAGTGGATTGCCCGCCTGTACTTACCTGTATCGCGGAACAGAGACTCATATACTGGCAGGAGAATGGATGGACGTGGAAATCCCCGAGACTCATCCGAGATACAAGTCGCTAGTGACGAGGGAGCGCCTGGCGGAGATGGTCCAGAGAGGACTGGTCACTCCCACCGGACTGATCTCCCACGGCAGGGGCGAAGCATACGACTACCTGATGGGCGAGCGCACCACCGACGCAGCCATAGAAGCCGAGAGAGCCGCCGCCGCGTATCTCCTCAGCGCAGAGAACCCCGTGGTCTGCGTCAACGGCAACGCCGCCGTCCTGGACCCGGAGGGCCTGATTCGCCTGGCAGAGGCTGTTCCCGCGAGGATGGAGGTCAACCTGTTCCACCGCACGCCAAAGAGGATGGAGAGTTTGATATCCTACCTGGAGTCCAGAGGCGCCAGGGATGTGCTAGGGAGAGATCCCGATCGCAGAATAGATGGTCTAAAGCACGACCGTGCCCTGTGCACGTCGAAGGGCATATTCAGCAGTGACGTGATCTTGGTACCCATAGAAGACGGCGACCGTGCAGAGGCGCTGGTAGCCATGGGCAAGAAAGTAATATCCATCGACCTGAACCCGCTCTCCCGCACATCCAGAGCTGCCACCGTCCCCGTCTGCGACGAGATGTCCCGCGCACTAGAGAACATCACCCGCTTCGTGAAGGAAATGAAAGACGACCGTAAAGCAATATTAAAGATGCTGGACGGTTTCTCCAACACCGCCAACCGCCACCGGACCGTGGAGTGTATCTGCAATTCGCTCGTGAAGGGTCTGAAAGGAGAATGATTCAATGGACGAACTCGTAGAGAAAGGGTCACTAAGGCTACACTGGGTCGAGTCCCACATGCCGGTCCTCATGGACATCCGCAAACGCTTTATCGATGAGCAGCCTCTCGCCAATCTGAAGATCGGGATGGCCCTCCACACCGAAGCCAAGACCGGGATGCTGGCCATCACCCTAGCGGACGCCGGGGCGGAAATCCGTCTGGCTAGCTGCAATCCCTTGTCCACCGACGACTCTGTAACCGCCGCCCTCAGGGAGGAGTATGGCCTGAACATCTACGCCAAAAAATGGGAGTCTCAGGAAGAATACTACGCTAACCTCAACGCGGTACTAAACATGGGGCCTGACTTCATCATCGACGATGGCGCCGACCTAATCACTATGGCTCACACCACTAGACAAGACACGCTGCCCAACGTAAAAGCCGCCAACGAGGAGACTACTACCGGCATCGTTCGCCTCAGGGCGATGGCCAAGGACGGGGCGCTAAGGTTCCCGGTTCTAAACGTGAATGACGCTAAGATGAAGTTCCTGTTCGACAACAGGTACGGAACCGGGCAGTCCACCTTCGACGGTTGGATGAACGCGACCAACCTGATCGTGGCCGGCAAGAGGCTGGTGGTCGCCGGATATGGATGGTGCGGGAAGGGCGTCGCCATGAGAGCCAAGGGCCTGGGCGCCAGCGTCATCGTCACCGAGATCGACCCGATCAAAGCCATCGAGGCTAAGATGGATGGGTTCGAAGTCATGAGGATGATAGATGCCATGAAAATCGCCGACATCGTAATCACCGTAACCGGATGCAAAGACATAATCTCCACGGAGCACCTGGCAGTCATGAAGGACGGCTGCATAATGGGCAACGTAGGGCACTTCGACAACGAGATCAACAAGAACGCCCTGAACGAGATGTCTATGGAAAAGGTCAAAGTGCGCGACTTTATCGACGAGTACAGGATGAGGGACGGCAGATCCCTGTACCTGATCGGGGAGGGCAGACTGATGAACCTAGCCGCCGGGCAAGGACACCCCGCAGAGATCATGGATATGAGCTTCTCCACCCAGGCGCTGGGGATCGTGTACATGACCCGTCACTACCAGGAGATGGACAACGAGGTCTATGCCGTGCCCAATGAAATCGACCAGGAGATCGCCAACATCAAACTAAGGTCCATGGGCGTCACCATCGACACCCTATCCGAGGCGCAGGTGAAATACATCACTGGCTGGGAGGAAGGGACCTGAGCGACCCCTTCCTGTCAGTCTACGGCCACGTGACCGTAGATCAGATCATCGGGATAGACGAGTTCCTGCCCCCGGGCATCACCGCCGACGCGCTGTCCAAGAAGACCACGCTAGGCGGAACCGGGCCCAACATCGCCGTGGCAGCAGCAAAGCTGGGATGCCCCACGGCGCTGTGCGCGTTCGTGGGACCCGACTTCCCAACCAAATATATGAACTTCATGAAGGAGTCGGGTCTCATCATGGATGAGGTCGTCACCCTGAACGGGGAGGAAACGTCCACCTGCGTCATCATCAACGACCGTGACCTAGCCACCCGGATTTTCTTTTATCAGGGGCCCCAGGGACACGCAGACCAAACGGGTGTCAGGCTCACCAGGATGGCGAAGAGGTCCGCCAACGTGCACTTTTGCACCGGCCAGCCCTCGTACTACATCTCCCTGATGGAAGAGCTCAAGGGAAGCCACAGAATCACCCTCGACCCAGCCCAGGAAGTCCACCACGTGTGGAATGCTGACTTGATCTCCGAAGCCGTGTTACTGGCCGACGCCCTATTCTGCAACGATCTGGAGGCCGAAACCATCCAAAAATATTTGCAGCTGAACGACGTCATGGAAATCGACCTACCCCTGGTGGTCCGCACCGAAGGCGACAGAGGGAGCACCGCCAAAGTCGGCAACGAGGTTATGCATATACCCGCAGTGAAAAACAACAAGGTCATAGATGTAACCGGGGCTGGCGACAACTTTCGCGCCGGATTCTACGCCGCGCTATACCGCAGGATCGACATGCCGGAGGCTCTCGTGATCGCAGCCGCCGTATCCTCCTTCATCGTAGAGGAGGTTGGTGCGCTCACCAATACGCCCACATGGGAAGCCGTCCTAGAGAGGGCAGAACCCTACCTCAAAGAGATCTGCTGACTATCGCAGGTTTCTCGAGAGTAAATCTCTTACACTATGTCGTGGGAACATCGATCCCCACGGCCTTGAACAGAGACTTCCACATATTACATTCCGATCGTCTTTTCCAACTTCGTGGGCCCAGGAAGGACGAAGCGAAGCTAGAATCGACATTCTTTGCTCCGGACCTCATCTGCGGTTGATCCACCATCTTCCACTCAGACCACCAATTTTCTCCAGGACGCCCTTTTTCTTCATAACAGATATCTCCCGGTCACAGTGCTTCTGGGCACCCAGAGCCTCTACAAGATCTCCGTCGCGATTATCTTATCGTCCTCGGAGATCAGACTTGCAATCCTGTCCTCCAGACTGGTCGTGATATTGCTGTCTCTGGTCAGTAGGACCGTTGCCACGATCGTCTCTGGCTAGGCGGTCTCGTCAAAGTCCAAATCCAAGAACCCGTTGCTATGACGGGTTCCGATTATGATCCTGACTCCCGTGCCGGCCCTCTCGAACCTTCCTATAAAGTCCAACATCCTGAGGATTGCGGAGTTGCGGGGGTCGCTATTTCCCCCCCCCCCCTCCTTGACCTCCTCAACCGGGGTCCTGAAGGTTCCTAGGCTGGAGAATATCACCATGCCTGGATGCATTTCAATGACCAGCCCGCCGCAGCCCCAGTAATCAACATTGGAGACGGCGTTAACCAACGCCTCCCTGAATATCCTGATCATATCCGTATCGTACTCATAAGTCATCCCACCGGAACCCTGAACCCCATGTCGATAAAGAAGGGCATCCTGGTCGCCACCACGGTGTAAAGCAAACAGGTTTCCGCTCCACCCCGGCGTTCCCAACAGGTAACGCCTGGTCCATTCGAACCCGTCGTTCTCGTACTCCGTGTAGTCGAGCGTGAATCCAAACACCTCCGGGGCTATTGTGCTGAACTGTCCGAACATCACCAGTCCCACTATGGTCGGTACGATGTCCTCATTGATCTTCCGAACGGCACCGATGAGTCTAAAGAATTCCTCTCAAAGTTCCTTCAGCCATTGGTTCTCCGGCAGTCTGGCGGACATTATGTTGCGGTAGAATTCAATGAATTCGCCATCGAGGTCATCGAGGATCACCTACTCAGACGACAGGATGTCCTCGGTCCCCGCCGATGCATTCCTGTGTATAGCGCCTATCTCGGCGGAGGTGCAATGATAGTCTCCAGACCCATTCCTTTTAAAGTACCGTTCTCCACTGAACCGACATATATCGAGCGTACCGAGCAATGAGCCTACATACGTTCATCACTATGAGCTTCTTCCCTCCCTCCCTCCCTCCACGTCGACAATCTCAATGTCCTCGCTCGTCATGATGCTAATGCTGATCTATAGCACGATTGTTCAGAATGCTCCAGATTTCGTCGCGACTTGAATCCGCATCCTTCACACCCATGGTGTCAAAACCGTCATTATCCTCACGTTCAGACAGACCAATCACCATCGTTCCGTCACACGTATTGATGAACGCGGAATAAGTCTCTCAGATATCGCGTCCGAACGCCGATTTAACTTAGAAACTGTCGTTTTCCAAGTTCATGCAACGACCGTTTTCGATGAGAGCGAATTCATACATTTGGGTTACAATATTATATTCAAAATCATACGTTTAGTTTGATTCTAATTTGAAATTCTGATTCTAGTCAGACTAGAAAAGACCTGAAAACTAGAACTGACTATCGGTCCGCATAGCGGTCTCAATGTTCCTTTTCGAGGTAGCATAACATTATAACTCAGACAACTCTGCATGAAGTACAAATTCGAACTAGAGATCGATGGGAGCTGGACCATGGATGAATACTGCTTCACAGTCACTGTCGAGGGAAAAGGTGATAATCATTTTTCAACGTTATCGGCAATGGTCTAAGATCTAGAGGAAATACTTTTTAATAATCCATGTCAAAGTCGACGGCACCGTGAACATATGGAACGGCAAGGGCGACACCGCAATCCAGGCCACCGTTAAACTGACTACGAGACTGACCTGGTCCGTCGACCAGGCCTACAAGAATGCGGGTATGAATGTCAATCAGACCGGCTTCGTAACCATCCTGAACCATTCGAGAGGAAGATCGTAACCAGTAATGTCAGTCAAGGAAACCTAACAGATGGTCTCGTCCGAGTCGGTGTCAAGATAGTTACCACTTCTGGAAGAGATAATGGAGATTTTCCACCGACCCATCTTGACCCCCGTAGCCTTCCTGGCCCGATGACGTCCCGGATCCGTTACTCCTATCCAGGCTCTAATGTCGCTGCGAACAGTGATTCGAGGTTTGGAATGTCGAAGTCGTTCTTTACCATTGTAATAGCGTCGATGTTCATGATACTGTTCATCATCCTCCTCACCTAATCTCGTGGGAACAAGGAAGAAGAGTGACGACAGTCTGGCTCTACGAGTTTCTCCGTACCGCTGTTACGGAGTGCCGCCTGGGCGGCGTCAACAGGAACATTCCTGCACCCAACCCCATCGCAAGAACATCTCCTTGCACATCGCGTCGAAGTCTTACCGTCGAAGTCGATTCCGTAGAGAAGCGTCCTTTCCTTCATACCGTGAGTGTACCCTCTGTCTCCGATCTGTTCGAAGATGCTCTGTGCCAGGGAGGTCACATTCTCCGAGAAAGCATCCTTCTTCCTGGAACATTTGACCTTGATGACAATGTTCGATCCGCCCCCCTGATTCTCTCCAGGCAAATGTCGTAATACCTCCTTCCGGATTCATGGTCGGCAGTAATGCGATAATTCCCTAGAAAATTCATCGGAAGTCCGGTCAAGAAAGCTTGGTATAGGTGCTCGTCATCGAGTATCTTGAAGTTGACTGCCAGCATTAGGAGGTTCTCGAGCGATCTGGATATCGCTTCCATATTCTCGGACAAGATAGATTTGGAGAACACCCTAATGGCACGTGTCATCCCCTGGACGTCGAGCTTGATCAAGATCTCGTCAACGAAAACAATGAACATCTCATTGTTCGGGATCGACGGCATGCTCCCACCATCACATGGGGTGGCAGTGAAACAGTATATTAGGGCCATCACAATATATAACCTGTCGTTGAGTCTACGAAGGTCACCAAGGGGTTCAGACCTGATGACTCTGGGAGCGGAGTTCAGATGAAGTGCGACCCACTCCGCAGAGTCATCAAACTCTCACAGGCTTCCCGGTCAAGAACCGAGAGGAGGTCGTCAATAATTTCGTTCCTGTTCGTACCTACCTAATATGGTTTTACCTCGAAGTCGTTGTCAACGCAACTCAGAACGTTCTAGAGGTTGTAAATGTCGGAGTTTCAGAAGCAGTATCCATTATAACACTCTTTGATTTTATCGAACTTCTCGAATTGTTCCTGATCCGTACATAGCTTCCGGACCTTGTCCAACGTGAACCCGAACTCCTATCCATGTTCGTGTTCATTACATTGTTAACCTTCAGGTTGTTAAGTCCTGAGAAAACGTTCTTCTTGACAATCTGTATGACTCTGGTGACCACTCACAGTCTGAAGGATCCATTGCCCTTAAATCCCGAGATGAGTATAGATTTGATATATTCCAAGATGAGCCTCTAGTGGGATCTGCCGTATGAATTATTAAAAGGATTATTGTATTCATCGATAAGAATTATAACCTTGGAGCCGTAATCTGCCTCGTAGGTCATCAATAGCAAATATATAGACTTCCTCAAGTATATGTCCTCGAAGCTTCCGATCAGGAGGCCTCTGAAGATCTCCATGTCGTACTAGCTGATCCTGACAGAATCCTAGATCTCCTGATGTACGAGGATATCTATAGTCTGACATCGCCCAGGAACGACTCGAAGGATGCTATATCCAGTTCTTTCGTGTCCAGGTGGATAACCCGATATAAGTTCTTATTAGGATCATCTAATCTCAGTTCAAATATCCTAAGCCCGTCAAACCATTCGTTCCCTTTATATTTCAGATTCAAATAAACATCCAACATGCTTATGTTGACGCTTTTTCCAAATCTACGGGGTCTTGTGAAGAAGAGGCCCTGATGGCGCACTCAGAAAGGATTCATCGATGACCTTCGTCTTGTCCACATAGTACGCTTTCGATTCGCATATCTCTCTGAAACTCTGGATTTCTATGGGAACCTTCCGCATAATAACTTGTTTGACCTACATATATAAGGGTTGTCAGGTGGTGGTGCGTAATGATATGACAGCCTAGAAACCATCAAATATTGTGTGACCGTCGAGCTAACCATTATGTCGCCACATAGGTTGGAAGTGCTATGACACTCTACGCCCTCACCGGCACTCCGGGGACCGGCAAATCCTCCGTCTCAGAGGAGCTCCGTTCTAGAGAATACGACGTGGTCGACGGCAAACGCTTCATTATCGAACATGGCCTGATGGGCGATCTAGACAAGGCCAGGGACACCTATGAAGTGGACCTCGACCTCCTGAACGACGTGCTGGAGTCATTCAGGAGGTCGAAAAGCCCTGTAGTATTCGACAGCCACCTCTCCCACTTCATAGACTCCCATAGCATCGTCGTACTCCGCTGTTCTCCGTCGATCCTCGCTGGACGCCTGGAAACCCGGGGATACAGGCCGGAGAAGGTGAGGGAGAACGTGCAGGCTGAGCTCCTGGACGTCATTCTCTACGAAGCCACAGAGTCGGATATACCCGTGTTCGAAGTGGACTGCTCTTTACGCTCCGTAACGGAAGTGGCGAACGTCGTCGAGCAAATCGTAAAAGGGTATGGGATGGATTACCTCCCAGGAAAGACCGATTGGTCATCGGAGATGGACAGATGGTTCTAGACGGACAGAGAGCGAGAGTTGATTTCGCGCTGACTCCGGTCGCCAGAAAACTGATCAACGTAAACCCGAACACAATCTCATGGATCGGACTTATCCTCGCACTATTATGCGGAGTGGTCTTCTACCTCAGTGGCGACGCGGATAGGGAGTGGATGCTCGTCCTAGGTGCCATCATGGTGATCGTGTCCGGGTACTTCGATGCCTTGGACGGCAAAGTCGCCAAGCTTTCCGGGAAGGCCGACCCCAGGGGAGACTACCTTGACCACGTGTTTGACAGGTATGCCGACGTGTTCATGATCGGCGGTATCGTGTTCTGCGCCTACTGGTGCAACCCGTACCTGGGCATGCTAGCCATCATCGGAACCCTGCTGACGTCATATATGGGCACGCAAGCCCAGGCCATCGGCGCGCCTCGCCTGTACGCCGGGCTGCTAGGGAGGGCCGACAGGATCGTACTCTCCACACTATTCCCCATAATACAGTTCATCGGCTGCTCTGTAGGATGTCCGGAAATCGTCATCGGAGATTTCGGCATCAGCTGGCTGGAGGTCATGATACTCTGGTTCGCCGTCATGGGCAATCTCACGGCCATCCAGAGAGTCATAATCACCTGGCGCAACCTGGATCGTGGCGACGGCCCCGACGGAGACAGATGATGTCACTCCCTGAGGTAAACTATCGGGATCACATGAACTCCGTCCACGCGGGTGTACGTGTAGCTGGTAACGATAACCACCATCAGGAACGAGGGCGTGTTCTCTGCCTCGGAATCCACCAGGCCCTTCAACCTCAGGAGGTTGACAGCCGCCTCGTCGACTCGGCCCAACCTTCGCCTCGATCGTCCCAATCTACCGTTGCTCGGATAGACGAAAGCGTCGCATTCCAGGTCGTTCCTGTCCCTGTAGTGGTACACGGTCCCATCGTTAGTCTGCACAGATCCGCAAATCTCTCACAACCAGAGATTCGAACAGGGGGCCCAGGATCTCCGGGTCGTACAGGAGATCCTCCGCGAAGGCCCCTAAAAATATACGACTATCTCGGGGTCAGAGGGGGTACCTCGTCAGTGCCATCTTCACGGCGGTCCTAGACCTCAGCTTCGGGGTCCAGGCCTCAAAGTTCTCCATGACGTATGCATCATCCAGGTATCTCGGGTAATTCCGAAAGGTGTTGACGTGCATTGGTAACTCCCCTTCACCCCGTTCTCCTCGAAGGTCGTGTCGTCCAGTATCTTTGTATCCGACACCTGGCCGGCAGTGTTCCTGATCAGAAACCTCAGAATCCTCTCCATCTTCTGCCGGTTCCGCCTCCTTCCGTCGGCGGTCATGATCTCCGACTCGAGGATGGATTGACAATAGTTCTTCATATTCGTGCAGACAACACTTTTACTCCTCCTAATTACCCTCGGCCATCCACTGTGGATGATGATCCTCGCAATGTCCTTCAACTTGAGAAAGAACAAACCCGAACATCTCGACCCCCTAAACAGGTCTCCGAAGCTGACCTCCACGATGGAGTCCACAAATTCGTGGAGGCTCATAGTCTGCATCCTCATCCTGGCTATGCGGCCGGTCCCGCTGTGATGTATCTGGTTCCAGTCCACGATAATGGGCCCGATGAGGATGTAGAATCCGTTATCTCCTTCCCTATCGGCACTGTACCTCGTCGCGTCCCAGATCTCGGGGGCAATACGTGGAGTATCACCGACCCTGCTCTCCGACGGTCGTAGCCGCCTGGTTAGCACTCCTCTTCTTCGCTCTGTAGTAAGACAGCGGATGGTTCATCCACTCCTGTTGGCATAGGCTGTCCGGGTTTTGGCAAAGACCGTTGGTCTTCATGGTCTTACACTCCGGCGGGGAGTAGCCCTCGGTACCGTTGAGCTCGCCGGTGATGTGCTTAATCTGATACCCGGCAACGGACTCATTGAAGTCCGGAGACTCGGAAAACACCCTGATTATCCCGTTGTAGTCCAACCCCAGGGCGTGGAGGAAAGTCACCAGCGCGAACCTGGCGCTATGCGGCAGGTTCAGGCCTTGCCTGGACATGTCCAGGATGCGAACAAAGCACGGAGGCAAGAACTCATTCCTCATACCCTCGCCGCCGGTGGGGCTATACTTGGCCTTGGTCTCCTCCAGGGCCATGAATACCTCGTTCACCGCCCCCTGAAGGCACCCCTTGTACTCGTCAGGAGTGATCAGCGGGAGCTCGGACTCGATTTTGTCCTGAAGGGCATTCTGCATCAAGCGGCTGAACTTCTCCTGGAGGAGATGCACCATGCCGGCGTGGATTTCACAATTGATGAGCTTCCAGTCGATGCTCTTCATCCTGTTGGCCAAGCGAAGGTAGTCTGGGAACCCTATGTGGATAACGCCGTCGGTGTCCACGGCGGACGCAACCCCAAGCTCCTCCGACACAGCCACAACAGTGGCATGGTCCTCTGTGTTCATGATCTTGTTCATCCTGACAGCCTCGGCCAAGGCGTACCTCTTGGTAAGGAAGCGGTCACCCACCAGGGAGACTATCATCCTCGCATAGGGGTACGATATGACCTCGATCAGTTTGTCGTAGTCGCTCATCAACGGAGTGTAGGAGACCTCCAACTCGGCCAGTGCGTCCAGGACCCTCTCCACACCACGCCTCCGGGCAGGTTCGAAAGACGGCGACGTGATGAGAGCGTTCAAATCCGCGTTATTGTTCTCCGCGAATTCCGCGGACTCCCTCAGGAACGGGAATTTCGCTACACGTCCAGTGTCCATGCTCGACCGTATGCCTCGGGCATTCAAAAACAAGACCATAGGGTCGCTACATCATATGCGCCTTGTATAGCGCGGCCCGGCAAACAACCAAGATATATACGCTCGACATGCCGATGGCAGAGGTCCGAAAATGTCTATTTTCAAGAAAAGAGAAAACAAGGTCCGCGTGCTCTTCGTGGATGCCAGGAACGACTTTACGTCTCAGATGGCCGAGCACTTCGCCACAAAGATGTACGGCGACAGGTACGAAGTGTACAGCGCCGGCCCGGAGCCCGACATCATCGACTGCGAGCTCATCTCTGCCATGTACCAGAATGGAGAGGATCTGAGGCGCCAAGTCTCCAAGAACTTCGAGAACAAGGACTACCTGCCCAAGGACAGGACCTACGACTACATTATCTACACCGAGAGGGAGGTCTTCGACCGCCTCTCCGGGCAGAACCTCGAGTGGAGGGGAAAACAGATCCTCGCCCCCATGAGGTCTAGACAAGACTACGCCGCCACGGACGACCTGGAGCTCTACCAAGAGTACGTGCGCTCCATGAAAGAAATCAGAGAGTGGGTCAGGGAGAACATGGCCGACCCCGAGAAGCTGGCCTCGATGGTCTCTGCATGATCCCGATAATCATCTACGACAAATGCCAGTGTGATCCCAAGAAGTGCACCGCCAAACGGATGCTAAAGTTCGGGCTAGGAAGAGAGGCGAAGACGCTGGGTGCGATCCCGACGGGCTCGATCGTACTGTCGCCGTTCTCGGACAAAGCACTATCCCCAGCGGACATCGTGCACGCCCGTAAGGGCCTAGTGATCATAGATCTCACTTGGACCAACATAGACGAGTTCCCCCACCTGAAAAATGTGGAGGAAAGGGCGTTACCCTATCTCCTGGCGTCTAACCCGGTCAACTGGGGCCGTCCCATGGAGCTGAACAGCGCTGAGGCCATCATTGCGGCCCTGATAATTCTGGGAGAAGGTAAACAGGTCGAGACTTTCACGGGCCGCTTCAACTGGGCCCCAGAGTTCATGAGACTTAACGGCGCGATGCTTAACGACTACTCCAAAGCCAAAGACAGCTCTGAGGTCATCCAGATCCAGAGAGAGTATATCAAGGTTGTGATCGACGATCATAGAGGCAAGAACTCGGATTCCTGATCCTCTTCCTTTGCATCCAAATGAAAAGTTAATGTAAAGTTGACTCAGTCTTTGTACTTGTAGATGATCGTGTGTCCACTGCAGATCTTTTCGATGAATCCACACCCGTGCAATTTCTCCAGATTCCTTCGTATGTTCACAGGCTTTGTCATATGCTTTGCCGTCAGTTGATAGACATAACGGGTTCAACCAAGTCGATCAAGTTGGAGAATACGTCTTTCTGACAGTCGCTCAGATTCGATGTTATGGACGGCGAACCTCACTTCGTTCTCGGAAATCTTGCACTGCACGTGGTCCAGAAACATACTGGCCACTTCTTCGACCACATCCAGGTTGAAGTTGCAAAGTACGTGATGTCGTTTTCGTCGATCTCGGACAGGAGGTATGCGCGATCGTACATGCCACAGTGACTCATCATAACCTTGGATATGGACAGGTATTCGACGGCGACGTATCCACTACGGAATATAGCAGTAGAACAGCGATCTCGAGACGCTGCCGTTCCCATCCATGAATGAATGGATGTAAGCCAGTGTAAAGTGGAGTATAGTTCCCTTGACTAGAGGTGTATGAAGACCGTACATCATTTACGAACTCACACAGACTGTCCACCAGTCTGTCAATACTTTTGAAATCAGAGGGTTCATGATGTGCCCCATCGCTTAAAGCGTCACAGACAGCTATTGAATTATCCTCTTTGAATTTTCCTTTATATGAAAAATTATTTAGGGTCCCATAATAGATGATGGACTAGATTTCCCTGATTAAATCCGGGGTGAGGACGTCCTTAGAGTGATCTTTGATGAATCTCATCACGTTATAGATGTTGAAAATCATCTTTTCGGATCGGGCGGAAGATGTGATGCTTTTACGGAGTATCCTTTTCGCAGCCTTTGTGGTCGTGAAGGCACCCTCGAGCTAATTGGATGCAACAAATTCTTCCATTATAAAGCTCATAGTAAATAACAGCCTTCTATTCTTGTTCAGTTTGCTGCTGGGAACGAAGCCTATGAACAGACGTACATCCAGGTCGTGCAGTATGCGTTGGGCATGTCCGTGATGTTGTAATGAATAGTCAATCCATGAGTTTGACGATCCTTATGGAATTATCTCTGCAGATCTTTATGACGGCCCATAAGATCTCACACAACTGTAGTTCCACATCCCTGTATTTGAGATCCGACCAATAAAGGTACCTATCATTGTACTGCTTGACGAGCTCCATTATCTCTGGTACCCAGCCCACGGGTCCTTTGGACAAAATGTCGACGACTTTCGGTAGCGGTTCGGGTCTCTTCACAAAAGGGCAATGGTCTCATCGGATACTAATTTTACACTTTACATACAAATGTAAAGTTAGTGTAAAAGTTAGCACAATTATAAAGAGGAGTGGGCGCTTAGTAAAACGAAACCAGATACGGAACCGCATTAGAAATCGGTACACAAGAAAAGTAGGAGAATGGTTAAGTGGTTTGTAGACCGCCTGGGGGCGGCGATGTTCTGTGCTCACTGGGCGATGGCGCTAGAGGGGCACTCGTCGACGCAGGCGCCGCAGTCGATACACTTGGAAGCGTCAATGACGGCGACGTCTTCGCATGTGATAGCTCCCTCGGGGCAGACGTCCACGCATGCACCGCATGCAACACACTCAGATCCATTGACTGTAACCATTTTGATTACCTCTGACCGCACGACTGTGGAAGGTATATAAAAAGGTGATTAAACGGTGTTTAGGAGTAGTTAAAACTCGGACCCGATTCTTTGGCAACCCTCATCTTCCCAAAGCAGCAATTTTGAACGTCTGGCACATTGTCAATCGTCGTTTTCTCCCATCGTAATTTCCGCATCGTACATTTAGCCATCCTAAATCCGGCCATCCCCGAGCAACGACGTGCAGCATACCACGTCATACGCGCGAGGTTTATAGGGTACACCACCATTGAGTGTCGATGACCTCAGACGATCTCCTCCCGATGATACGGGACGTACTCGGCGCCAACCGCCTCACCACGCTGGAAGCCACCGACAGGCTGGAGGCGCTTTTCAGCTATCGGTGCCCGGACGACCTGGCTAAGACCCTAATAAAGTACCGCAGGGCGGGGCTGATCAAAGGAGAAGTGTCGATGGACTACGGCGGATGGGTCTGGTGGGTCGACGAGGAGTGCCACTCGGAAGGTGCCTGAGATGGGTGTGGTGTTTCAAGATAGCGAAATTCAAGCAGCCTGGGGCGACGTATTCTCCAGAGACAAGTACCGCATCATGATCTCTTGCATCCTGGACAACTTTCCCCAAAAGAAGAGTCTTATGGTGGACTACGCTGACATCAACACCTATAACGTAGACTTCGCCATGTTCGTGCTCGACAACCCAGACAAGTGCCTAGAAGCGGCGAGAAAGACGGTCATGTTCCTGGTCCCAAACATCAGCCGCCCGGGCAAGGCCATCAACGTCAGAATAACTAACCTCCCGAGGGATGCCAAGGTGGAAATTCGCAACCTCCGCGCCGACCACCTCAGGAGGCTCATCGCGGTAGAGGGGCTGGCTAGAAAGGTTACCACCGTCAAGCCCCGCATGACCACCGCTCTCTTCAAGTGTGCCAGGTGCGGCATCGAGATGTGGGTGACCCAACCGGGGATGCTTCTCAAGGAGCCCATGATGTGCTCCAACCCCGAGGGGAACTGCAACAGACAGGCCACCCGTTTCATACTGGACGACAAGGCGTCAGTGTTCGTCGACACCCAGAAGATCGAGATACAGGAAAGCCCAGAGGGCCTCAGGGGAGGCGCCCAACCAGAGAGGATCACCGGCTACATGGAGGACGACATCGCCGGGGAGGTCACCGCGGGGAATAGGATCACCCTGAACGGAATCCTCAGATCGGTGGAGAAATCCGACAAAGACAAGTCCACCGTGTTCGAGACGTACCTGGACGTGATCTCTGTAGAATTCGAACAGCACGAGTACGATGAAATTCAAATCACTGAGGACGACGAGAAGGAGATTGTCCGCATGTCCAAAGACCCCATGCTCTTCGACAACATCGTTAAGTCCATATCGCCGTCGATCTACGGCATGGACTCAGTTAAGAAGGCCATTGCCCTGCAGCTGTTTGGAGGCTGCCACAAGGAAATGGACGACGGCACCGTCATGAGGGGCGATATGCATATCCTGCTCATGGGCGACCCCGGGGTGGCCAAGTCGCAGCTGCTGAGGTACATGAGCATGCTGGCCCCCAGGGGGATCTACGCGTCCGGGAAGTCGGCTTCTGCCGCCGGGCTCACGGCAGCAGCGGTCAGGGACGACTTCGGAGACGGAAGGTGGACCCTGGAAGCAGGGGCACTGGTCTTGGCAGACAAGAGCCTGGCGTGTATCGACGAGCTTGACAAGATGACCGACCAGGACAGGTCTTCCCTGCACGAAGCCATGGAGTCACAGAGGATCTCTGTGGCCAAGGCCGGCATCACTGCCACCCTCCAGTGCAGGTGCTCCATGCTGGCGGCGGCCAACCCCAAATACGGAAGATTCGAGGAGGACACGCCCATCGCCGAGCAAATAGACCTGCCTCCGGCGCTCATGTCTCGTTTCGACCTGATTTTCGTGATCACGGACAAACCCGAGAAGAAGAAAGACACCGCCATCACAGAGCACATCCTGAAGGCCCATCAGCGCGGCCAAGTAAGGATGATGCCGGAGGGCACTCATATCAAAGGCATCAACACCAAGAGGATCCTAGAGAACACGGATAACATCCGCCCAGTGTACGACGTGGAGATTCTGAGGAAGTACGTGGCATACTCCAAGAGGATCACCCCGGTCATGACCGAGGAAGCCAAGGACATCATCGAGCGCAGCTTCCTAAAGATCAGAGTCATGGGCGGGGACGGAAGCTCTGTCCCGATCACTGCGAGGCAGCTGGAAGCCTTCGTCCGTCTGTCGGAAGCGTCAGCAAAGATGAGGCTCAGCAACGTTGTCACTGATGTAGACGCCAACCGCGCGGTGGACCTAGTGGAGGACTATCTACGCAAGATCGCCGTCAGCGACGACGGGGGATTCGACATCGACAAGATCGCCACGGGTATCAGCTCCAAGGACAGGAACAAAATGGACGTGGTTAGAGAGATCATGAGAGACTTTGGCGGCGACGGACTCACCGAGGAGGAGTTCGTCCAGCACGGGGAGTCTCATGGATTGCCCGAAACCGAGGTTCACAGGGCCCTAAGGCAGCTGCACGACGCTGGTGAGTTCTACAAGGCCGGCAACTTATACAAAAGGGTGTGAGTATGTATGTCAAGATTTACACGCACGGGAACGAGAGGATACTGGCCGCTTGCGACGAGGACATCCTGGGGATGACCTTCGAGGGAGGCGGGGCCAAGCTGAGAGTCAGCGAGACCTTCTACAAGGGGGAGACCGTCACGCCTGAGGCCTTCGTGGAGAGGATGAAGTCTGTCACTATCATGAATCTGGTGGGGGAGGAGGTCGTGTCTCTGGCGATCGCCGAGAGAAAGGTTCCCCCCGATTGCGTTATGGTCATTGGCGGTGTCAAACACGCGCAGGTGGTACTCCTTTGAATTTCTGCGTCAAGTGCGGCAGGGACTGCGAGGAGTCCCTGAACGGCCTCTGCATCGATTGCTGGCTCAGGAGCAGGAGACTCGCCGCCCTCCCGCACCATGTGAATCTGAAGGTCTGCACCAACTGCGGGGAGTATGAATTCAAGAACCGCTGGCTAAAGAAGGACCGGCTGGTCGCCGTCCAGGACGCCGCTACGAATGCCCTCTTGATAATCTACAACGCAGTGCCGATCTCTGTAACCATCGTGACGGATGAACAAGATCCCCACGTGTACGCGGTGACAATTCGCACAATCTGCGACGTAATGGGCTACCAGGTCGAGGATGAGACGTCCACCACAGTGAGAATCAAGAACACCGTGTGCAGGAGGTGCTCCAGGCAGCTCGGCAGCTACTACGAGGCCATCCTGCAGATCAGAACTAAGTCCGGCAGGCTCTCCAGGGAGGACAAGGAAGATACCATAACCCTGGTGGAGAACTCCGTCGCAAGACAGGCCACTGTCAACAGGTCACTGTTCATCACGAAAATAGAGCTGGTCACCGGAGGTGTGGACGTGTACCTCTCGTCCATGTCCCTGGGGAAGAGCCTGGCTAGGGAACTGGCCGATCACTATTGCGCGGAGACCAAGGAATCCCCCAAACTCGTCAGTCAGACAACCGACGGACGGAACGTGTACAGAATCACGTACCTGGTAAGACTCCCCGAGTACCACGTGGGGGACGTGGTCGTGTTCCAAGGCCGCCACTACAAGTTAACCAGGATCAATGGGAATGGAGGCAAGGTTGTGGACCTGATGGACTTCCGCGAGAGAGTGGTCCACAGGGCGGACATGGTCGACATCAAGCTATACGCCAGGTCCGCCGACCTGAAGGAGGCCACCGTGGTCAACAAGTCCGGCTCGGAGATACAGGTCCTGGACCCTGACAATTACTCCACCATGGACCTTAGGATCCCGCAGGGCGCAGACATCGGCGAGACAGTCAGGGTGGTCGCCGTAGACGATGCGCTATACTATGTACCATAAACCCCACCCGGGGCTGCCGATCCGATGCCTGGTCTCGCAGATTGAAGACTATAATTACCGACGGGCTATTCCCGTCGATCTCGATCATGCTGCGGTCGACGACCCAGACCTCGCATCCAAGTCTGTACGTAGAGAGGTTGGGTTCTCGTCACAGGTGATGCAGTAAACCTCGTCCCCCTCGAACCGGACGTAGAATTTCTTCAAGACAATGCCATCGCAGCCCTTATGGACAAGAGCTCCAAAATGAAGGCTATATGTCCCTGTCGTCAGTTCCCGACACAATGAACTCTATCTTCTCGGAGGACTCAACCTCGATCAACTTGGCAGTCTGGTCGAAGCATGTACCCAGCATTGATAGCACTCCTCCGGGGTGCTCCTAGAGGCCCCAATCATCATGCTCGCGGAATAATCCAGGACAATATATTTCTGAACGGTGGGGTATTCCGCCACACCCAGACCAGTCATGACAGGGCAGTTCACGATGTAAGCGCCGCCTCCGATCAGGCTCTGAAGGAAGATGCCGTACACTATCTAACTGGCGGACTCCTCAAGGCTCCTCCACTAAGGGATGGTCAGGCAGTCCTCTAACCAAGAGCACCCGTCGCAGGGAACCAGATGGAGAAGTCCATCCACGACAACCAAGACGTCCCACTGCCGACCATCTGGTATTCGCCATAGGATCCACAGATGTATGCAGGTACCTGTACGGACGAGGGAGGAGGCTATCTGCTTCATGTACTTTTGGGAGATTCCCTGACGGGCGGAGACGTCCTTGGGAGACGAGTGTCTTGTTGCCGTTCATGGCGATGTCGAGAATGATGCAGAGCACGTACCTTCCGCAGGTGAATATCCTCATGGAAATATGGAATACGACCCGGATTTAATGGGTTTTGCAGTTCAAGGTCAAGACGGGCGAAAGGGCACGGTCCGCTATCTCCCTGTTCGGATGCCCCAAAGAGCCGGATTATCTTGTTTTTCGAGGCGGTCAACAGGATCGGTCCAGAAATCCCGACGGATTCGATCGTATTCTTCAGGTTTGTTGATGGGGCCCCGCCGGAAGAAAAGAATCTAGAATTGACAGCATTGATTTGTGATTTTAGCGACAGTGTTAGTTTTCGATCTCTCATTGAAACGCCTCATTTA
>CAZIJM010000006.1:0-19876 GCA_964539695.1 uncultured Methanomassiliicoccales archaeon
GGATATGGCCCCGGAACTCGGATTCAAGAAGTATTCGTGAGGTGTCATAAATGCAAAGCGATCCACTCAACGACGCCATGTGCGTCATTAAAAACACTGCACTCAATGGTATGAGCGAGTGCATGATCCAGCCTTCGTCCAAACTTATTGGCCGCGTGCTGAAAGTCATGCAAGACCGCGGCTACATCAGCCAGTTCGAGTATGTCGAGGATGGAAAAGCTGGCAAGTTTCGCGTAATGCTGGACGGGGCCATAAACAACTGCGGTGTGATCAAGCCCAGGTATTCCGTCAAAGTGGCGGATGTTGAGAGGTTCGAAGCGAGATTTCTCCCCGCCCAGGACTTCGGACTCCTGATTATGTCCACTACAGCAGGTGTCATTACACAAGACCGCGCCAAGGAGCTCGGCATTGGTGGCAAACTGCTGGCATATGTGTATTGAGGAATAGAGATGACAATAGCAGGGAAAATCGAAAGCACCATCGCTATCCCCGGCAGTGTAACCATATCCTTCGACGACAGCGTCATGAAGGTCAACGGGCCCAGAGGAGAACTTAGCAGAAACTTCGCACACCCTGGCATAGATATTGCCGTCGGAGAAAGAGAAGTCAGCGTCAGCTGCGAGTACCCGAGGATCAAAGACAAGGCAATGATCGGAACCTACGTTGCCCATATCAATAACATGATCAGGGGTGTCACAGTCGGTTTCACATACCACCTGAAAATCGTATTCTCCCATTTTCCGATGAAAGTCACCGTCGAGGGCGACCGCGTGGAGATCAATAACTACATGGGAGGCCACGCCCCCCGCTACGCGAACATAGTGAAAGGATGCACAGTCAAAGTGAATGGACAGGACGTCACTGTCGAGGGTAACGACATCGAGGCCTGCGGCCAGACCGCCGCCAACCTTGAGAAGGCGACCTCCAGGCTCGGCTTCGACAAGAGGACGTTCCAGGACGGCATTTACATTGTCCAGAAATCGCATAAGGTGAAAAAATGACCGTGAAAGCACTCACAGATCTGCAAGGTCTGAAAGACAAGAATGTCGAGGAGCTGAAGGCCATCGGCATTAATAACGTCGCGGAACTCGCCGAGGCGATCAACGACGATGAGAGGGTCAAAGAGGTCATCAAGTCCCTGTCCAGGGTCGGCCCAAAGACCGTCAACGGATGGAAGGCAGAGCTTGTCGAAAGTAACCTCCAAGGGGTTCCCACGGAGGAGACCGCGTTCCAGGTCGTGGAAGTTGGAAGCGGACAATATGTCGTCAAGGCCAAGCCCGAACTCGACGATGCTACTGCAGACGCGTTCGCCAAGAGAGCCATGATCTCCAGGAGGAGGCCAGCCTTCAAGAGGCAGGAGTGGTTCAGATACTCCAAGCTCAGTGAGAAATGGAGGAAGCCCAAGGGCATTCACTCCAAGATGAAGAGGCAGCTCAAGAGGCGCCCCCCGATGGTTGACATCGGTTTCAGGGGACCCGTCGCGGCCAGAAATCTGCACCCCTCCGGATTCGAGGAGGTCATGGTCTACAACGTGAATGGTCTCGAGGGTATCGATCCCAAGAAGCAAGCGGTTCGTATCGGTGGAACTGTCGGAACGAAAAAGAGGATCGCAATCGAGGACAGGGCCGACGAGCTCGGCATTAGGGTTCTTAACAGGATGGTGTGACCATGGTAGACCTGAGAAACCAGAGAAGGATGGCCGCAGAGATTCTGAAGTGCGGCGAGAATAGGGTCTGGATGAACCCTGACAAGCTCGACGAGGTCGAGGATTGTATCACTCGTGCGGACATCCGTACGGCTATTGCGTCCGGCATTATCAAAGCCAAACCCAAGAACGGGACTTCCAGGGTCAGGACCAGGTACGTCGCTGGCCAGAAGGCCAGCGGCAAAAGAAAGGGTCCCGGATCCAGGAAGGGAACTGCTAACGCTCGCGTCCGCGACAAGGAGCGCTGGATAGCCACTATCAGGCCTATCCGCGACGAGCTGAAGACCCTGAGGGCCGAGGGTAAGATCACGTCCTCCGTGTACAGGCTCTACTACAGGAAGGCCAAGGGAGGCATGTTTAAGTCTCGCAGACATCTGAAGCAGCACATGATCGCAGCCGGACACCTGAAGGAGGAGATCTGATGGCAACCGGACCTAGATACAAAGTAGCATTCCGCAGGAGAAGAGAGAACCGCACCGACTACTACGCCCGTCGCAGGCTCCTTTTGGGCCAGGAGGCTAGGGCTGTTGTCAGAAGGTCCAACAAGAATGTGATGATCCAGATCACCGAGTTCGGCATGGAGGGCGACAGCATCCTCGCCGCTGCCACCACCAGGGAGCTTAAAACTATGGGTTGGAACCATTCATGTTCGTCTATTCCCGCTGCATACCTGGTCGGGTACATGGCCGGAAAGAGAGCGATTAATGCAGGAATCGAGTATGCAGTCCTCGATATTGGCATGCAGAAGGTCCAGCATAGTGGAGTCCTTTTCGCCACTGTGGCCGGTATGTGTGACGCCGGTCTCGAGGTGCCTCACGGCGAGGACGTCCTCCCCGATGAGGACAGGATCTTCGGGAAGCACATTAATGAAAGTATCGAGGCTGATGTGAACAGCCTTAAAGAGAAGATGGAGGCTGAGTGAAATGGCTGACTGGGTTCCCAAGACAAGGCTCGGACAGATGGTCCTCAACGGAGAGATCACGACCATGAGCGATGCCCTGGCCACGAAGTTGCCCCTTCGCGAGCCCGAAATCGTGGACATCCTCCTCCCTGACCTGAAAGACGAGGTTATCGACCTTAACATGGTCCAGAGGATGACCGACTCCGGAAGGAGGGTCAGATTTGCAGTGACCTGCATCGTCGGAAATGGCGACGGGTTCATTGGCATCGGCAGGGCCAAAGGAAAGGAGGTTGGGCCTTCGATCAAGAAAGCCATCGACAACGCGAAGTTGAACATGATTGAGATTAAGAGGGGATGTGGCTCCTGGCAGTGCGGATGTGGTCAGGCTCATAGCCTACCTTTCGAGGTCATTGGATCAACGGGGTCCGTTACTGTTAGCTTGAAGCCCGCACCACGCGGTGTCTCCCTGGCCGTCGGGGACGTGGCCAAGAGCCTGCTAACCCTGGCTGGTGTTCGTGATGCATGGGGTTTTGCCAGAGGAAATACAAAGACCAAGGTCAATTACGCCATGGCGACGTTCGAAGCGCTTAAGATGACTTCTCGCATGAGGGTCACGGAGGAGCAGACCAGGAGATTGAACATCGTCTCCGGCCCCACAGGCATTACCTACGTCGAGACCGATGTTGACCAGGAGGAATGAGAATGGTATACGCAGTCATTCGTGTACGCGGACAACCCGATGTGAATCGTGACATCGAGTTCACCATGGGCCTCCTCGGCCTTACCAGGGTCAACCACTGTGTGGTAGTCTCCGAGAACTCTTCCATCAAAGGGATGCTGCAGATTGTTAAAGACTACTGCACTTGGGGGGAGGTCGACCAGGAGACGCTGGCCGCCATGATACGCATCCGCGGGAAGCTCATTGGGGATAAGGATATCACTGACGATTATCTCAAGGAGAAATCAGAGTTCGCGACTATCGACGATATGGCCAAGGCTATTATTGAGAACGATTATAGGATGAGGGACGTTAATCAGGCCAAGCCTGTTTTCCGCCTGCACCCTCCGATCAAGGGATACGAGGGCAACAAACGTTCGTACAGGAACGGGGGTGCACTCGGATATAGAGGAGAGGCCATCAACGATCTCATTCACAGGATGCTGTGAGGTGGAGACATGCCTAGCAGAACCAAGAAATTCAGGGGATACAGGACCCATGGTCGTGGAAAGAAATCCGGCCGCGGAGCCGGTATCATTGGCGGTCACGGGAAAGCTGGATATGGCAAGACTGGGAAGATCGGGATGCTAAAGTATGAGCCCGACTACTATGGCCGTCGCGGCTTCAAGAGACCCCAATGCATGGTTGAGGCCAACCGCACAATTAATGTCGGGGAACTTTCGGAGCAGATCGAGAGGTTCATCTCGATGGGTTTCGCTAAGAAGGGGATCAGCGCGTACAGCGTCGATCTCACCGAAGCGGGCATCGACAAGCTGTTGGGAACTGGCAATATTACCGTGGCCGTGAACGTTACGGTTGCAGAGGCCTCCGTGAAGGCCCGCGAGAAGGTTACTGAGGCCGGCGGTTCCATTGTCGAGTGAAACTGAGAAGGAGAGGTAGATAGGGATGGAAGATACACCAAGCCTGTTGTACAAGATCAAGCCCTTGTCCGATAGGCTGCCCTCCGTCAAGCGTCCAGAAGGGCATGTACACTTCAGGACGAAGATGATGTGGGTCGTTGTCATATTGGTCCTGTACTTCATCATGACCAATGTGTATCTATATGGCTTGGATCAGTCCGAATCCCTGGACTTATTCGCACAATATAGGACAATCATGGCAGGAGCGTCCGGATCGCTGCTACAGCTCGGTATCGGACCGATCGTCACGGCATCCATCATTATGCAACTCTTTGTCGGTGCGAAGATTATTAAACTAGACCTCTCCAAACGTGAGGACAAGTCGTGCTATCAGTCGGTTCTCAAACTGTTGGTTATCGTAATGATCGTCTTCGAGGCGATCCCCCAGGTTTTCGGCTACCTCGTGCCGTCCGATGCGGTCGAGAGTTTACTAGGCAGTAGCGGTGCCAAACTGCTGCTGATAGTCCAGTTGTTCGCCGGCTCGTACATCATTTTCATGATGGACGAGGTGGTGTCCAAATGGGGTATTGGCAGCGGTATATCTCTGTTCATCGCAGCGGGGGTGGCACAATCTCTGTTCACAGGAACTTTGAATTGGAACCCGATATACACATCTGCGGACATGAGTTTAGCGAATCCGCCAGGTGGTACGATACCAAAGGCTCTCTACTACATATTCACGCTCTCACCTGAGGAGATGGCAGAAGGTGGCTATGAGTCGCTGTTCCTAGGCCAACCAAATCCAATAATCGCATTGGTGGGTACACTGGTTATCTTCCTGGTGGTGGCGTATTTGGAATCTACAAGGATAGAGCTTCCGCTGTCCCACGGCAACGTCAGGGGCGCAAGGGGGAGGTACCCCATCAAGTTGATATACGCGAGCAATATCCCCGTCATTTTGATGTCGGCTGTCCTGGCTATTGTCAGCATGGTGACGCTGCTCTTGTATAGCAATGACTTCCTCAGCAGTATCCCACTGCTGGGGGGTAACAGTGCGATAGGGTACTTCAAGGGTGGATCGACTATGGCCGCCGGAGGTCTGGCATGGTACCTGTCCGCGCCGCAAGGTCTGACCGACTGGCTTATGCCGATCCTTGATCCGACCCAGTATGGAAATGGACACAACGTGATACAGAACCTGGCTCATGTAGCTATCTATTTCACGATAATGGTAATGGGTTCAATCTTGTTCGCGAAGTTTTGGGTCGACATTACGAACCTGGGACCAGAGGCCGTGGCTAATCAGATCCAGAGGAGCGGAATGCAGATACCCGGATTTCGTCGCGACCCGAGAGTGTTGAAGCGTGTGCTCGAAAGGTATATCCCCACCATCACCGTTCTATCAGGTGCAATAGTTGGAGGTCTAGCAGCATTTGCGGACATGATCGGAACGACCGGAAATGCGAGTGGTACGGGAGTGTTGCTGTGCGTGGGAATACTGATCCACTTCTACGAGGCAATAGGCCGCGAGCAGATGATGGAGATGAATCCCGTCATGAGAGGGTTCTTTGGTTCAGAGTGATGAAACATGTCTAACCCAGGCAGTCCGCAAAGCATGCAGAAAGTCCAGGAGCAGGCTCCTCCGATGTCATCTAAGACAATGATCGGGATGTTCCTAGTGCTGATCGTCATGATGGTGGTTATGAGCTTCAGGTCTCAGATAGGGCAGGCTCTGGACTTCGTGTTCCACTACATTGCCTTTGACGGGAAATATCCTGTCTTCACGCTGATTATAGCGGGATTGGTGATGATCACCATCAGCACCATCGTCAGAAGTCTGATGTCTGATCCCATAGAGATAGCTAGGAATCAGCAGATTCAGAGCGACTTCAATAAGGAGTTCCGTCAGGCAAGGATGGAAAACAATCTCTTCAAGATGAAGAAACTCCAGGAGATGCAGCCCCAAATCATGGCTATGTCCTTGCAGACCAGCACACAGCAAATGAAGATCATGCCTGTGACGATGGTGTTCCTGTTGCCAATGTACGCCTGGGTTTGGTATTTCATTAATCCTGCTGACTCCGGCGGTGGCAACTACTTCGGTGGGGACTCTATCGAGGCGATTGCCAATAGTTTGTCCGGTTTTGGGCACGCCTTAGTTGACCTTCCCTGGTCTGAGGGATACAATCTCAACACCATGTTGTTAGGGTTCTTCCCTTCATGGATTATTATTTACACAATGGTAAGCATGCCCATCGGGCAGATCGAGAACAGGCTCTTAAGGCTGATCTTCCTCAAGAGGCACCTGAGGCAACTTGACCTCAAAGTCAAGAGAGCTGAGATCGAATGAGAATAACTATTAGCGGTCCCCCAGGATCTGGGAAGACGATCGCCTGTAGCAAGCTTTCGGAGGTCCTTGGCCTGGAGGCTGTGGTTTTTGGGAAGATCTTCCGCGAGCTTGCTGCAGAAAAAAACCTTACACTGAGTGAGTTGGGCGCGATCGCTGAGGAAGACCCGAGGATCGATGAGATGATCGATTCCAGACTCCTAGAAATCGCGAGATCCCACCCCGACATAATTTTGGAGTCGAGACTTTCTGCTTACATGCTTACTCGCCACAGAATTCCCGCTTATAGGATTCTCCTGGAGGCCAGCCCCGACATCCGCATGGCTAGGGTCTGCCTGCGCGAGAGGGAGACGCTGGAGGAGGCCACGATCAAGACCATCGAGCGTCAGAAATCCGAGGCCAAGAGGTACATGAAGTACTATGGTATCGATATACACGATCGCAGCGTGTATGACCTCATCCTCAACACCGATGACCTCACCCCCGACGAGGTTCTGCAGACCATCCTCGATGGAGTCCGTGGTTGGAATGCTAATTAAGGATCCCAGGGCGATTCCTGACAAGTGGGGCAGGCGCCCATCCGACCGTTCTCTGGGGGAGTTACTCCAAGGCGGCGTGATTATCCTGGACAAGCCGTCGGGCCCTACATCACACCAAGCTACTGCCTGGGTGAGGGACGCGTTGAACGCCAGGAAGGTGGGCCACGGGGGTACGTTGGACCCGTATGTTAGCGGGGTTCTACCGGTGACACTCGGCAAAGCTGTCAGGCTTACCGACGTCGTGTTATCCTCAGACAAGGAATACATCTGCCTGATGCGCCTGCACGCCGACCGCTCGGAGGAGAGGATAAGGGATGTGGTCTCCCGATTCGTAGGGAAGATATACCAGCTCCCCCCCGTGCGCTCCGCCGTTAAGAGGCAGCTGAGAATCAGGACTATCAGGGAGATCGAGGTGCTGGACATTTGTGGCAGGGACGTTCTGATGCGCATCTCCTGCGACGCAGGGACCTATGTAAGGACTCTCTGCGTCGATATGGGAGACCTGCTGGGATGCAGCGCCAATATGGTGGAGCTCAGGCGCACTCGTTCCGGAAGAATGATCGAGGCGCGGGCACACACGCTCCAGGACATCAGGGATGCGTACGTTTTGTGGCAGCAGAATGGCCGCGGCGATTGGCTGAGAAGCATGGTCTTGCCCATGGAGGTCTTAGTGGAGCCTCTTCCAAAAGTAGTTGTCAAGGCCACGGCGGTCGACGCGATCTGCCACGGCTCCAACCTTAATGTTTCCGGTGTGCACATGTTAGATGAGGATATCAGGAAAAACGCGCTGGTGGCGATGATGACCGCCCGCGGGGAGCTCATAGCCTTGGGCAGGATGGCCATGTCCACACCCAAGGTGATGGTATCGTCATCAGGGATGGCAGTGGAGACGACTAGGGTTTTCATGGAGCCCGGCCACTACCCGAAGATGTGGCACTACTCCACGGATCTAGAGGAGCTCAGGGGAGAGCTGCTGTTCCCCGAATAATAGCTTCTTTAAGCGCCGAGGGCATTACACAGTGATCAAATGTCTTTGTTCGAGAAGAGGGAACAGGTCTACGGCCCTGAGACCGTATCCGTGGGGGACCTCGACCTTACCGTCGACGGAGGCTACCGCAACGTTGTCAGCATACCGCTGAACATCAAGCCCAGAAGGGTCTTGCGTGTGAAGGTTTTGTCCGATTTCCCCGTGGATGTGGTGGTGGCCAACGAGAAGGGCGCCGTCGTCGATCACAAAGAGGGCGTTAGGGACATCATCTTCGGCCCGTACCCCACCGGGAAGCTCAAGAGTATGGGCATCTTTCTCGGGCTGTATCCGGGGGATAGGGCCAATGTCGTTTTGGAAGCATGGATGGAGAGGGGGCGATGATATCTGCGTCCCTTTCAAAAACCTTGGAGCCGTTCCGCGGTCGTTCCTGAACCGTATTATTGGTTTATGTTCTTGATCACCCTCATAACATCCTTTGTGGCCGCCATCCCGATAGCGGGCATCTATCGCTCATACAATTCCTACGACGTGTTCCTGCTGCTCTCACTGCCGTTCGCTGTAGTGGATGTAGTGAGCTACGTCCTTCCAGGCACTAGGTCATGCTGATAGTTGCTGTGATCATCTGCACGATTCTCTACAACCTGTACTCCGCCGCTGGGTATCTGGCACTTTTCGTCCTAATCTGTACCAGAGGCATCGTTTCGATCATCGCCGTGGCCCAGAGTTCTCTCATAAGGTGTATTCTTAACGAAGTGTAGCGCTCTGGCATGGGCTCGGGAAGGCTGAGCGCGAACCGCGTCCTCGGGGTGCTGTTCGGCATTCTGCCTAATGTGGACGCAGGGGTAATGACCATGGCCCTGCGTGAGGAGAGGAGTTCTGGGACGAACTCGTCAGTACGCTGAGGATAGCACTGGTTCCCAGCATTATCATGCGGATTGCTCTCTACATGATAATATACTATTTCGCCCTACAACGCATACTCCGCAGTGTTTACGATGTCCGTCTACATCGTGGCGCTCTTAATGCTTGACTCATCCTCGGAACTCTCGACGTGAGGTTTGGCACGGAGAGCGGGTGCATGTGTCTGTACGACGGTCTCGGGCAACGCTGCATTCTCATCCACAGTTCCCATCATTGTACCGATCGCGGTAGCTGTCGTTATTTACACAGACGTCGACACTTTCAAGTACATCATGGCGTTGGTCGTCATGATTGTTATCATAACCATGGTCTCGTACATGATGTACTGCATGGAATACGAGCGCGACACTGTATCCGCGATCGAGAGGGACAGGGAGGACTATCCGCCGGAGTCCGAGGTCCACAAGCTAAATGACGGTATATCTGGGATCTTTCGCAGAGACCGACGTCAGAAGTAACGGTTACTGAACTGCGAGTTCATCCTGCCCGGGGCGTCAAGTCCCTGGATTATGGGCTTGAAAACCTCACCGGACGACATGCCGGGAGTTTTGTTTAGGCCAATTATTTCAGGCTCCTTCCAGTTGGTGATGATCACCTGGTACCTCTGCCTGACATCCTCGACCTCGATGCATGGGTTCTTAGATGCCTTTAGAACGTCCATCGTGACATCCGCGAGGATTTGGATCTCCTCAGGGGTGATCTCGTCGGGCACCCTGATAAAGAATGTGTGCTCCTCGGTCGTTCCGTTCAGGAGGTAGGTGACTTTGGACTCGCCAACGATCTCCTTAAACTTCTCAGCCTTCTCCCCCTCACCGGAGAGTTCGATCATACGCTGCTTCCAGACGTCGGGGATCTCCACGTAAAGGGCGTCCCTGCCGAGTATCTTCCACATGATGTGGTCATTCGCATACCCGTAATAATAGGTTGGGATGCACGCATGTACGCGTTTGAAAGGTTAAATTCAAGACCGACATACAGACGAAGAGGTACACAACATGCCAGAAGATTTCAAAGTCACTCCCTGGGAGGTCACCGGGAACATCGATTATGATTTGCTCCAGAAGAGGTTTGGAACGACGCCTATCGACGACGCACTCCTGGAGAGGCTCTCCGTATATGGTGACCTCCACTACATGCTGAGACGTGGCATCTTCTACTCGCACAGGGACATGGTTCAGCTGCTGGACCAGTACGACAAGGGCAACGGGTTCGTGCTTTACACTGGGAGAGGACCTTCCGGCAACACCCATCTCGGCCACATCATGCCTTGGATCTTCAATAAGTGGGTGCAAGACACTTTCGATGTAGAGATGCTGTTCCAACTCACCGATGACGAGAAGTTCTTATTCAAGGATCTTACTCTGGAGGAGACAGGATCCATGGCGTACGAGAACGCCTTGGACTTCATTGCGCTAGGCTTCAACCCGAGAAAGACGAGGATCATAGTCAATACAAAGAACGTGGACAGGCTGTACCGGGTCGCCCTCAAGGTGGCCAAGAAGGTCACGTTTTCCACCGCCAAAGCAGTGTTCGGCTTCGATAACTCTACCAACATCGGATCCATATTTTACACCACCATGCAGTCCGTGCCTGCGTTCCTGCCCTCTGACGAGGCGGGCAGGGAGGTGCCCGTACTTATTCCCTGCGGGATTGACCAGGACCCCCACTTCAGGGTGACTAGGGATATTGCCCTCGGGTTGAGTTACCCCAAACCCTCCCTGATCTACTGCAAAATGTGCCCCGGGCTGACAGGAGGGGACAAGATGTCCTCGTCTGATGAGAACGCTACCATCTTCACCACGGACACCCCCAAAGCGGTCAAGAAGAAGGTGGGTAGGGCGTTCACTGGTGGCTGTGTGTCGGTGGAAGAGCAGAGGAAGAAGGGCGGCAACCCAGAAGTCTGCTCTGTATTCAAGTACAACCACTTCCTGTTCGAGCATGACGACGCTAGGATCAACGAGCTAGGCGACAAGTGCCATAGAGGGGAGATTCTGTGCGGAGAATGCAAGATGTGCCTCACCGAGAGGATCAACGTCTTCCTGGAGCAGCACCAGGACAGGAGAGAGAAAGCAAAGGACGTCGTCGCCGACATGACTTACGCCGGTTTTGAATGGTGATTCCTATGGGTATCGAGGAAATTCTTGAGGGTCTTAGCTACAACGAGAAGAGGCTCCTGCTCGCCCTCAACGACAGGGGAGGTGAAGCATCACCCGCGGACCTCGTCGCAGACGGGGAGTTTGACCTAGAGGTGGAGGTTATGGGCGCCGCGTTCTGGCTCGAGTCCAAAGGCATGGCGGCCATCAGTGAGAGTTCGGAGAGGTTCTATGTCCTGGGAGACGCCGTACCCGTAGACGGGCTCCCGGAGAGGAGGGTCGTTGCATTGATTTCGGAAGCCGGCGGGAGCATGGAGATGGACGCCCTTGCAACGGGGATGTCTGACGGCATGGGCAAAGTTGCTGTAGGATGGCTCAAGAGGAAGGGTCTGGTAGACATCACTAAGGACGGGAACAGGAAGCTCTTGGTCTTAACCGATGCTGGGAGGGCCGTGCTGGGCTCCTGCATGGCCGACGAGGAGCTCCTGGCTAGGATGGCCAAGGCCCCTGTACCTGAGTTAGAGGCGGATCCGAAGATCGTTAGGGACCTGAAGGGGCGCCAGGGCATGATCGCCGAAAAGGTCATCACGTCCAGGATCGTAACGCTCACCGACCTTGGCAGGGAGGCGGCCGCATTCGGCATAGAGCTCAAGCCTCAGATCACGGACATCACCGACCGCCTCATCCAGAGCGGCGAGTGGAGGAATGTGGAGTTCAGGAAGTACGACATCCAGACTTTCGCGCCCTCGATATATGCGGCCAAAAAGCATATACTTTCTAGGCTCGCGGCGCAAATCAGCAGGATCTTCACCGAGATGGGGTTCACAGAGATGTCCTCCGAGTACGTCCAGCCATCATTTTGGAACATGGATGTCTTATACACCTCTCAGGACCACCCCGTCAGGGACCTTCAGGACACGTTTTACTTGGAGCACCCGGCCAGACTGTTGATCGGGGACGAGGATCTGGTCGAGACGATTCGCAGGATCCACGAGGACGGAGGAGACACCGGGTCCACGGGTTGGGGCGGCACATGGTCCAGGGAGAAGGCCGAGGCGGCCATTCTCAGGACTCACAGTACCGTCAGCAGTATTAAGTACGTGGCCAAACACCCCGACGCGCCCCAGAAGGCCTTCTCCATCTCTAGGATCTTCAGGAAGGAGTCCATCGACTCCACCCACCTCCCGGAATTCACCCAGATCGAAGGCATCATCATTGACGAGAACGCCAATTTCGACATGCTTATTTCACTGATCCGCGAGTTCTACTCCAAAATGGGGTTTGACCAGATTCGCATCAGGCCTGCTTACTTCCCTTACACCGAACCATCCCTGGAGCTGGAAGTCTTCTTCAACGGTAAGTGGATGGAGCTGGGTGGTGCGGGCATTTTTAGACCCGAAGTAGTAGCGCCCTTTGACGTCAAATACCCTGTCCTCGCGTGGGGGTTCGGCTTCGAGAGGCTCGCCATGCTGAAGTGGAATATTAGGGATATCAGGGACTTGTACATCTCAGACATGGACACCCTGAAGACTAACGCCGTCCTTTGAGACTGTCAGGCCGCGCTTCGGGACTGCGGCCAGCGACGTCGCTAATCTCAGATTGGACGCTGTGTCAGCATCGTCGAGGACATCGTGCGACTCGGCCTTGAGGTCAGCAGTTCGTTGAGACAAAACAGGTAGCTGCTCTCGCGTATGTCGCGGAGGCCTCTCCTGTAGTACACCAGGCCTTGCGGTGCCTGCCATTGGCAACCATGGTCTTGTCGAGGGGTATCATAGTAGAACGTCTACGCGGTAGGAGTTCGGGACCACGGACAGCGCATTCTTTCTCCTGCTCTCTGTCAGGAGTATTTCAGCTTCTATCGTACCCTTCGCGCACCGGTCCTCCCTATCCATCGCCCTGTGGGCCTCCTTGGTCAGCCCCAGGCGGAGAAACAACCATGATGCCGCCATCGCCACAGTCTTGTCGCCGGTTGCATCGGTTAGGTTAGCTAGGACCTGGTAACGTCCTCGTCCGGACTGTTCAGATTTTGTGCCCGTGCGCCCATGTTAACTTCGATGCCTCTCTTAGACGCCTACATATGACTAGGTGGTACAGCCTCTCGTGGATATCGTCGCAGTGGTCGGCGGCTAGATTGTGCCATCTTCTCAGGGTCTCCCTGTCCGCCTTACGCACGTGCATCCCAGAGATCGACCTCTTGATCAACACGAACTCGCAGTGATTCACGGGCATTAGCGGGACCTTCCTTCCGCCGGGCACCTCCTCCATCCTGACTGGCGTCCTCAAGATCATGAGGTATTTCAGTACATCCCTGTCGCAGTCGTCTAGGCTGTCAAAGTCATCGGGGTTGCAGTGGTTTATGCACATTGGCAGCAGGACGTCAGTATCGCGGGTCTTCAGCAGATCCTTGCACCTCAGCAACCCAAGCTCAGATAAGGAGTAGACCTTCCTCATATTCCTTCCCTATCCCCGATTACAGGCACTCTCCTGATCACAAGCAATCCTTCTTTGTCTATCCTCCCGGTGATCAGAAACGCGTAGGACCTAGAGATCCTCAGGGCCTCGTCAATCCCGTCCTGGATCAGTTTGAAGGATACGTTAAATTAGTATTTGATGTCTGTGTACCTGTACTCACAGGTACACCATCGTCTTTTGCGTCTTGGTGAGTTCTTCCATGTGACGCATACCGCATCCACACCCTTAGGCTGGAGCGGTGTGGCAATTGCATATAAACCTTAGACCGCTTATGAGAAGGATTAAGACTGTCCTAATAATGGATGCGCCATGTCGAGACTTCTCATTTGCAGCGAACCGGACCTGCCGTCGGTGAATATGAGGGCGGCCCTCAGAGAGATGCATCCCTGGGAGGATCTGGGCGAGAGTGACGGTGCGAGGTTCAGTGTCTGTGGTGACACCTACATAATGTCCATCGACGACATACATATTCATCATGACGGCCTGGATGTGCAAGCCGCCGAGTTCGGGATCAGGGTGGACGACGTCATTGTGATGTCCAAGCATTCCGCTAGGAGTGGGAAGCCCGCACTGACGGCTCACCCCATAGGGAACTACCACGGTAACGAGTTCGGCGGCAGGGAAAAGGCACTGGTGAGGCCGTCTCCAGCATTGATGTCTGATGCGTTGAGGAGGATAGTCGCGTACAACGACGTGCCTAATGTGCAGACCTGCCTTGAGGTGACCCATCACGGCCCATGGTTGGAGCAGCCAACCTTCTATGTAGAAATCGGCAGCGACGAATCACACTGGGGGGACAGACACTTGGCGGAGATCCTCGCCAGGGTGATCTCGGATTTGGAGCCTCATGATGAGTACCCGATCGTAGTTGGCGTGGGTGGGGGCCACTACGCTCCGAGGTTTACTGACCTTATACTGACCCACAGGGTAAACATTGGCCACATGCTGTCAGTGTATCAGATGGAGGGCGCCGACAACAAGGACATCGTGCGCATGGTGACAGACGCCTGCACATGCACGGGCACCGATCAGGTCTACATACACAGGAAGTCCATGAAGAAACCCGAGGAGCGTAGGATCGTTGAGCTCATATCATCGGTGGGATACGACATCCCCAAGTCAGCAGACTTCGACGAGATTCGGTGAGAATCAACGAAGGTCCCGTCGAACCTTTCGCCCAGAATGGCCTTACGGAGCTCCTCCAGGTTTCTGCCGTCGACGATCATGATGTCGATCTTTTTATCGGCGGCGATACTCACCCCGAGCGGGTCGAAGATGCTGGATCTCGATGCCCCGTGCTTCTTGTAAACGATCTCCCCCAGACGCTTGATGGTCATCTCGCTGATCTTCTTGGCGTCTGGGTTCTTGCAGGGATCGTCGGTGTAGACGGCGTCGATGGATGTCGCGTTCACCACCCTGTCAGCGTTCATGCAGGATGCCACCATCATGGCTACAGCATCGGTGGTGTGGCCGGGTTCGGTCCCACCCATGACGATGATCCTGCCTGGGGCGGCCTTCGATGCGGTCTCTTCCGGGGACTCGGGCACCCTGTCAGGCATGTCGCCAAGTGCCAGCGAGAGAAGCTGGGCGTTGAGTCTGGTTGCACCTATCCCGAGGATGTCGAGCTGGTAGGTGTCCCCTCCGAGCTCGTGCCCGGTCTCAGCGTAGTACCTAGCGGTCTTACCCCCTCCGCAAACCACGGCGAGCCTTACGCTACCGGACAGATCTTTCAGCATCGTGGCTAGTTTAGCTATGTATTCCGAGTCGTTGCTTCCGGGAACCAGAATGGACCCGCCGATGGAGATGACAACGCTGTCCGTACGATCACTCACCAATATGTTTAATAAACAATGGGACTTGACATAAAAAAGTTGGTGAAGTCACATGGGAGAAACCAATTCAGAAGACAAAGCCAGATACGATTTCAAGAAGGACATGCAGGAGATCACCAGCTATAGGGGGAGAGGTACCGAACTCATCTCCGTCTACGTGCCCGCATCTAAGCAGATTTCTGATGTTATGACGTACCTGAGGAACGAACAGTCCCAGGCGTCTAACATCAAGTCGAAGACGACGATGAAGAACGTCATGAGCGCCATTGACTCCATCGCTGCTCGACTCAAGACTTACAAGACGCCTCCGGAGAACGGTGTCGTCATATTCTGTGGGGAGGTCCCCAGAGCTGGGGATCAGACCAAGATGGTCCAGTACGTCATCAACCCGCCCGAACCTATCACAGCATTCCTCTACAGGTGTGATTCAACGTTCTTCACGGATCCGCTCCAGTCCATGCTACTGGACAAGAAGTGCTACGGACTGATCACCATAGATAGGTCTGAGGCCACGCTGGGACTGCTAATCGGAAGCAGGATCCAGGTGCTGAAACATTTCGACTCGCTGGTCCCCAGCAAGCACCATCAGGGAGGACAGTCGTCCGTCCGTTTTGAGAGGCTGATCGAGATCGCCGCCCATGAGTTCTTCAAAAAAGTGGCGGACAACGCCACGGAGGTCTTCCTGGACAAACCCGAACTTCTCGGTATTCTCATAGGGGGGCCGGGAGCCACCAAAGACTTCTTCGTCAAGGAGGATTACCTGCACCACGAGCTCAGGAAGAAGGTTTGCATGCCCCTAGTCGACACCGGCTATACGGACGAGTCCGGGCTCAGGGAGCTGGTAGAGAACGCGAAGTCCATCATCACCGACATGCAGCTCACGAAGGAGAAGGAGTACATGCAGAGGCTCTTTGCCGAGATCAGGAAGGCTGATGGCGGCTTGTCTTGCTACGGCGAGGAGGAGGTTCGCCAGGCCACCAACATGGGGGCTGTGGACACGCTGCTCATTTCCGAGTCGCTCAGCAAGAGGAGGGTAACAGTCCAGTGCCAGTCCGGCCACACCTATGAGCTCACTGTGAAGGATGTGGATGAGAGGATCCAGTGCCCCGAGTGCGGGGCCACTGCCATCGTAATCAAGGATGAGGACCCGATCGATGATTTCTTCCTCAGAGCGGATGCGTTCAATACCCGTGTCCAGATCATCTCTCCTGACTCGGAGGAGGGGGACATGCTCCTGAAGGCCTTTGGTGGAATAGCCGCACTGCTCAGATACAAGGTGAACTGAATGTCCATAATGGTAGAATTCGAGAAACAGGTCCATGAAGCTGTCGCGAATGCTCTAAGGGGGATGGGCGCCGATGTGCAGTTCGTCACCGAGCTGCCCTCGGTGGACACAGCTGACTTGGCCGTGCCCTGCTTCACCATGTCCAAGGCCCTCAAGAAGGCCCCCCAGGTGATCGCCGACGAGCTCGCCTCCGCGATAAGACAGGAGGGGCTCATAGCATCGGTGATGTCCGTGAACGGGTACCTCAACTTCCGCATGGACGTCGCTGCCCTCGTTAGGGGTGTGCTGGACGACATCATCGCATCTGGGGGGCGCTTCGTCGCCGCCCCCACAGGGATCAGGGTGAATGTAGAGCATACGTCCACCAATCCCACCGGTCCCATCCACGTGGGGAGGGCTAGGAACCCAATTATTGGTGACACACTGGCCAGATGCCTGAGAAGGTGTGGCCACGACGTTACTACCGAGTACTATGTAAACGACGTGGGCAAGCAGATGGTCATTCTTACATGGGGGGTCAACAACATCTCCGACGAGGTGGCAGATGCGAAGGCTGAGAGGTACGCGAGAAACGTCGGCCACGAGAAGGAGAGAGATAAGATTGATCATTGGCTGGTGGCCAAGTATAGGGTTGCCAACAAGAGAATGGAGTCCGAGCTCAAGGTCCAGATGCAGATTGCTGACATGCTTAGACGCTTCGAGTCCGGGGATCGTAAGGTTATCGACGCCGTCAGGTACACCGCTGAGATTATGCTAGGCGGCCTGAGGGAGACACTGTCTAACATCAACGTCAAGCTGGACAGGTATACATGGGAGTCCAATTTCATTGCCGATGGCTCCGCCAGAGACGTCGTTGAGAGGCTGAAGGAATCCTTCTATGCCGGGCAGACCGAGGACGGCGCATGGTACGTCGACCTCAAAAATTTCGGCATTCAGGGAAAGAATACCAAGTTCACGTTTACGAGGTCCGACGGGACCACCCTCTATACTACCCGTGACTTGGCGTACCATCTGGACAAGTTTAGCAGAGCCGACCGCGTCATAGATGTCCTGGGGGAAGACCAGAAGCTGGGCTCCAAACAGCTTTGCTCAGCACTGGAGATCCTGGGCTACGATGCGATGCCCGAGCCACTGTTTTACTCTTTCGTATCCCTGCCAGAAGGCAAGATGTCCACAAGGAAGGGTGTGGTGGTATACCTGGACGACCTCATTGATGAGGCTATTACCCACGCTTACAACGAGGTCAGGTCTAGGATAGAGACCAGGGGTGCCGAGATGACCGAGGAGAGGATGAGGGAGATCGCCCGTATCGTCGGTGTCGGCGCCATCAGGTACAACATCGTCAGGGTCCAGCCCGAGAAGCAGCTTGTCTTCAGATGGAGTGAGGCCCTCAACTTCGATGGGAACTCCGGACCGTACCTACAGTATGTCCATGCCAGGGCATGCAGCATGTTAAGGAAGGCGGGGGGGTTCGCCAGAGACACAGACCCGTCCAAACTTACAAATCACATGGAGGTCAACCTGGTTAAGAAGTTAGCCCGCTACAGCGAGGTGCTGAGGGAAGCCGGCGACGGCAAGAGGGTTCACGTGCTCCCAGCTTATGGCCACGAGCTCGCAGTCGCCTTCAACCAATTCTACGCCACCATATCTGTCCTGGACGCCGGCCCCCGCAGGGACGCCAGGCTCACGTTAGTGGAGTGCACCAGGGACGTTCTGGCCGATGTGCTGGACTGTTTAGGCATAGGCGCGCCTGAGGAGATGTGAGTATGGAGATACGTCCGTTAAAATTTAGGGACATTGAGAAGGTTCGCGAGTTGGAGATCTCTTGTATAAAGGAATATTTCGTTGAGACTTTGGAGAACAGGTGGGAGGACCTGCCCCAGGAGTGGAAGGACAACTTGGGCGCTAGCAGCAGGAGGCACTTCAAGACCTACTTGGATAGCAGTCTCAGCCTCGTCGCCGAGGATGACGGGGAGATTGTGGGTTTTATCTTCGCCCAGATGCTTCATCATATCGCTGACGAGGACAACCTCCTGTGGATTGAGAACATGGGGGTTCACCCTTACCTCCGTAGGAATATGATTGGCTACCAGCTCCTGAGGGAGTGCGTCAGGCTCGGAAGAGAGCAGGGGGCGGGCGTCGCCCACGCTATGATCCAGCCCAACAACGCCCCATCCATCCTGATGTTCAAGAAGCTCGGTTTCTTCATGGACAGGCGCGAAGTCGCATTGATGGACCTTAACGATCCCAACCTCAGGCTCTGAAAATCGCTTCCGTCCAAAGTACCGGATGTAATCCCTTCCGATACGAAAAACTGGGAAGACAGGATTGCTCTCGTCTGTTTGATGAACCAGATCACTCCTGTTTCTTCTTTCTTTTTTCTTTGAGGTACCTCTCCCTTTCGGTGAGGTCAGTGGACTTCTTCTTAGCCTTAACCACCTTCTCATCCTGTCTCTGTGCATCAAATTCTTCGAAGATCATGGAGGATTGCTTACTCTTCTTGGCCTTTTTCTCCATGATGGCCTGGGCCTCGTCCTTGCCTCTGCCGAGGTACCTTTTCCTTTCAGTGGTCGAAAGCGTGGAGCTTTCCTTCTGCCTCTTCTCGGCCTTCTGGGCCATTTTCGCCTTCCTTTGTGCTTCAAGCTCTTCAAAGGTCATCTCAGGTTTCTGCTTGGGAGTGTCGCGGATCTTTAGGTATGCGAAGATCACGATGATGATGACTGCGACGATGATGACCGCGTAAGTAGCCCAGTTGGACAGGATGTTCGTCTCCACCTGTACTCTGACGGTAAATAACGTAGGCTCTTTGAAGTCGCTGGGGATGTTGGACAGGGTCAAGGTTAGGATGTATGATCCCGTGTCCAGACTGTTGATGTGGATGGAGATGTCATTGTTGCCTGGCCAGATGTCGAATTCATCGGTAGTCAGGACGGTGCCGCCGTTGAAGACGGTGACTTCCATGGTATATATCGAGTTGCTGCCCTCGCTCCATACTGTGAAGCTAATGTCACCCCCGTTCATGTTGTCAAACTTTAGGGTTCCGGTCGGGTTGTCTCTAATTTCAGAATAGGCATCCACGGCCGGGACCATGTAAAGTGCGAGCAGCACTACCGAAAAAGCCGCTATTGCGTGCTTAGAATTCATGTGCTCACCTCAAGTAATGATCTCCTCGATGCGTTCCTGCTCGATGGCCCTGCGGACTTCCATGGAGAGCC